>NZ_BAABIC010000020.1:0-129763 GCF_039542425.1 Pseudonocardia yuanmonensis | reverse complement strand
TTACTCACCCGTTCGCCGCTCGTGTACCCCGAAGGGCCTTACCGCTCGACTTGCATGTGTTAAGCACGCCGCCAGCGTTCGTCCTGAGCCAGGATCAAACTCTCCAACAAAAACTGGCTCCAACAAACGGTCCGCATCCAGGACGGGGCCCGGACCACGAACCAAAACATGAACTGGCACAAAAACCGCCAGAACACAAAGCTCGACACACTGTTGAGTTCTCAAAAGACACCCGCACACCATCACGCGACCGCGATCCGGGGCTGCCTTCTCGGATTGTCACGCTACCAGAGCGATCCGCTCGGAGGCAACTTCCCTATCTTACGCATGTCCCCCGGCCGGGTCAAGCACCGGGAGTCCCGCGCCGGTCCGTTCGCGCCTGGAGAGACCCGACCGAACCGATTGTCGTCGCCCGCCTGCGGTCTGACTCTGGGCCGGAGAACCCGTCCCGGTCTGTCGTGCTGACCGCCGTGGCGACGAGAGAGAAAGTTACACACCCGCTCCGGGGCCCCGGAAACCGGGGGGTCCCTTTCGGAGTTCCCGCAGGTCAGGCGGCCGATCTCGCGCGGCGCCCCCGCGCCACGCCCCCGGACGCCGCGCTCCGGCGCCCGGCGGCCGCGGCGAGTACGCGGCCGGCGCTCCCCCCGGCTAGGAAGGGCCCGGCACCCCCCTCGACGGGAGCGCCGGGCCCGGAACTCCGTGTGTGTGATCTCGCCGACCCCGCGGGTCGTCAGCTCCCGACACGCACGCCGGCGAGGTTGCGCTTGCCCCGGCGCAGCACCAGCCAGCCACCCGCGAGGAGGTCCTGGGCGGAGGGGGTCCACTCCTCGTCCGCGATCTTGACGTTGTTCACGTACGCCCCGCCCTCCTTCACGGCGCGGCGCGCGGCTCCCCTGCTCTCCACGAGTCCGGTGTCCACCAGGAGATCGACGATCGTGGCGCCCGCCCCGAGCGAGGTGTCCGCGGTGGGCACCTCCGACATCGCGGCGGTCAGGGTCCCGGCCTCGAGCTCGCCGAGCTCACCCCGTCCGAACAACGCCGACGACGCCGCGACCACCTGGGCCGTGGCCTGCGGCCCGTGCACCAGGGTGGTCAGCTCCCCCGCGAGCCGGCGTTGCGCGGACCGCAGGTGCGGGCGCTCGGCCGTCTCCTTCTCGAGCTCCTCGATCTCCTCCCGCGGCAGGAAGGTGAACAGCCGGAGGTAGGTGCCGACGTCCGCGTCGGAGACGTTGACGAAGTACTGGTACCAGGCGTACGGCGAGGTCAGCTCGGGATCGAGCCAGATGTTGCCGCCGCCCGTCGACTTGCCGAACTTCCGGCCCTCGGAGTCGGTGACCAGCGGCGTGGTCATCGCGTGCGCCGTGCCCCCGTCGACCCGGCGGATCAGGTCCGCCCCGCCGACGATGTTCCCCCACTGGTCCGACCCGCCGATCTGCAGCCGGCAGCCGTAGCGCCGGTACAGCTCCAGGTAGTCCTGGGACTGCAGCAGCAGGTAGCTGAACTCCGTGTAGGAGAGCCCCTCACCGGCCAGCCGGCGCCTCACCGTCTCCCGCGCCAGCATGACGTTGACCGAGAAGTGCTTGCCGATGTCCCGCAGGAAGGTCAGGACGCTCTGGTCGCCGGTCCAGTCCAGGTTGTTCGCGACGAGTGCCCCCGTGGGCGAGTCGTCGAACGTCACGAAGCGCTCGAGCTGGCCCCGAATGCGTTCGGCCCACTCGCCGACCGTGGCGACGCTGTGCAGGCTCCGCTCGCCGACGTCCCGTGGGTCGCCGATCTGCCCGGTCGCCCCGCCGGCCAGCACGATCGGCCGGGCCCCGGCCTCCTGGAACCGGCGCAGGGTCAGGAGCGGGACGAGGTGCCCGGCGTGCAGGCTCGAGGCCGTCGGGTCGAACCCGCAATAGAGCGTGAGCGGCTCGGGCCCCTCGAGGTCCTTGCGCAGGGCGTCGAGGTCGGTGGTCTGCGCGATGAGGCCGCGCCACTCCAGCTCGTCGAGGATGCTCACGCCGCAATCCTCCCCGATGCGGGGACGGCCCGTCCCCCGGGTTCCGGGGGACGGGCCGCAGGTCGGACCGGATCGGCCGCGGATCAGGCGAGCTTCGCGTTCATGTCCGCCGGCAGGGTGTCGAGCAGCGCCGGCAGGCTCAGCACGCTGGAGAAGGACATCGCCGCGGACTGCTCGGGCGTCGGGGTGAAGGAGTGCCCCGCCCGGACGGGCTCCAGGCCGGAGTAGCCGGGCAGGTTCTCGAACGCCTGCGTCTCGGCGTCGCTCGCCGTGATCAGCACGATCGAGTCGACGGCGTTGAGCTTCGAGATCTCCTCGGTGGAGACCGTGGCGTAGAAGTTCGACCCGGCCAGCTGGTCGAACTCCTGCGGGATCGTCATGCCCAGGGCCTCGAAGAACCGTGCCCGCAGGTCCTGCGACCCCCACACGAAGAACGACGCGTCGTCCGCGGTGCTCGGCCGCACGCCGGCCACCGTCTTGCCCTGCAGCGCCGGATTGGCCGCCTTGACCTGCGCGAACTTCGCCTCAAGGTCCGAGATCAGCCTGTCGGCCTCGGCCGGCTTGCCCAGGGCCTGCCCGGTGAGCCGGGTGGCGTCCTGCCACGGCGTGCCGTAGTCGACGAACCCGGCCGGCTGCGCGACCGTCGGCGCGATCTTCGAGTACGTGTCGTACTGCTCCTGGGTCAGGCCCGCGGAGATACCGATGATCAGGTCGGGGCGCAGCGCGGCGACGGCCTCGGTACTGACCTCGCCGACGGGCAGGACCTGCGGCTGCCGACCCTGCAACCGGTCCTGCGCCCAGTCCCAGGTGGCGGACGGCTTGTTGCCGGTGAACTCGCGGATCGCGACCGGGACCACGCCGAGCGCCAGGATCGCGTCCTGGTCGGTGTACCCCAGCGACACGACGCGCTGCGGGGCCGCCGGCACGGTCGTGGTGCCGAACTTGTGCGTGAGGATCGCCGGGAAGGCGCCCGAGGCACCGGAGGGCGCGGTGCTCTCCGACCCGGACTGCTCCCCGCCGGAACCACCGCACGCGGTGAGGACGAGGGCGCCCGCGAGCAGCAGGCCGACGAGCGTGAGGAGTCGGCCTGGCCGACGATCAACGAACACGGCAGGAAGGTTAGGATGGCCTTCCCTAGCTGTCCACCGCTGCCCGGCCCCGCGGGGTCACGGTTCGGACGCGGCCCGGCCGGTACGGGCTCACCTCGGGCGCCCCGTCCACCCAGAACCGCCAGGGGGTGTCGTGCGCGGCGGCGACGCCCACCCGCGGGCCGGTCCGGATCCGCTCGGCCGGCACCGGCTCCCCCGCCACCACCCGCACGGGCGAGTCCGGGGAGGTGACGTCGACGCCGTTGTGCTCCCGGCCCAGCCCGAGCAGCGACGCCAGGCGCGCGGGCCCGCGGGCCAGGTCCGCGTCCCGCCGGGCGGTGGGCCGGCGGACCCGCGCCACACCCGGGTCCGACACCACCCGCCCGGCGCGCAGCAGCACCGCGCCGGCCTCGCCCTCCTGCAGGCAGGAGACGTTCGCGCAGAAGTGCATGCCGTAGACGAAGTAGACGTACAGGTGCCCCGCGGGGCCGAACATCACGGCGTTGCGCGGGGTCGGGCCCCGGTAGCTGTGCGACGCCGGGTCGTCCGCCCCGCGGTAGGCCTCCACCTCGACGAGCTCGACGGCGACCAGCCCCTCGGGCGTGTCCGCCTCGACGGTGCAGCCGAGGAGCCGGGCCGCCACGGGGAGCACGTCGGTCGCGAGCTCCCCGCGGGCGATCAACGGCCGGGTCGGGGCGGCCACTCAGCCGCTCACCCAGGCCCGGGCGTCGGCGGAGGCGAGGCGCAGGTCGTCGAGCTGTTCCTCGACGCGTGGGCCGGCGGTGCCGCCGCGGGCGTCCCGTGAGGCGATGGAGCCCTCGACCGTGAGCACCTCGCGCACCGCGGGCGTGAGGGCCGGGTGCACGGCGGCCAGCTCGGCGTCCGTGAGGTCCTCGAGCCCGACGCCGCGCGCCTCGGCCGCCCGGACGCACCCGCCCGCGGCCTCGTGCGCCACCCGGAACGGCACGCCCTGCCGCACGAGCCACTCCGCCACGTCCGTGGCCAGGGTGAACCCGGCGGGCGCGAGCTCGGCCAGCCGGTCGGTGTGGAAGACAAGCGTCTCCACCATGCCCGCCACCGCCGGCAGCAGCAGCTCGAGCTGCTCGGCCGAGTCGAACAGCGGCTCCTTGTCCTCCTGCAGGTCCCGGTTGTACGCCAGCGGCAGGCCCTTGAGCGTGGCCAGCAGCCCGGCGAGGTTGCCGATCAGCCGCCCCGCCTTGCCGCGCGCCAGCTCGGCGACGTCGGGGTTCTTCTTCTGCGGCATGATCGAGCTGCCGGTGGAGAAGGCGTCGTCGAGCGTGACGTAGGAGAACTCGGCCGTGGCCCAGAGGATGACCTCCTCGGACAGCCGCGAGAGGTCGACCGCGACCATGGCCAGCACGAACGCCGCCTCCGCCGCGAAGTCCCGCGCCGCGGTGCCGTCGATCGAGTTCTCCGCCGACGAGTCGAAGCCCAGCTCGGCGGCCACCGCCTCGGGGTCGAGCCCCAGCGACGACCCGGCGAGCGCGCCCGAGCCGTACGGCGAGACCGCCGCCCGCTTGTCCCAGTCCCGCAGCCGGTCGACGTCCCGGACCAGGGCCTGGGCGTGCGCGGCGAGCTGGTGCGACAGCAGCACCGGCTGGGCGTGCTGCAGGTGGGTGCGGCCGGGCATCGGCGCGTTCGGACAGGCGGTGGCCTGCGTGACGAGCGCGTCGACCACGTCGAGCACGCCCGACGCGATCCGGCGGGCCGCGTCCCGCAGCCACATCCGGAACAGGGTGGCGACCTGGTCGTTGCGGGACCGGCCGGCCCGGAGCTTGCCGCCCAGGTCCGGCCCCGCCCGCTCGATCAGGCCGCGCTCCAGGGCTGAGTGCACGTCCTCGTCCGCGAGCGCGGGCACGAACGACCCCGACTCGACGTCCGCGGCGAGCTTGGTCAGCGCCTCGAGCATCCCGTCCAGCTCGGCGTCGCTGAGCAGCCCGGCCCGGTGCAGCACGCGCGCGTGCGCCCTGGACCCACGGATGTCGTACGGCGCGAGCCGCCAGTCGAAGTGGGTGGACTTGCTCAGCGCGGCCAGCGCGTCCGCCGGCCCCCCGCTGAACCGCCCACCCCACAACCCGGAGTCCGCCATCAGTCGTTACCCGCTTCCAGAGCGGCCTCGTCGAGGGACTTCTCCGACTCGCGCCCGGCGGCCGCCGCGCCCTCCGGGGCCGCCGCGATCCGGTCGAAGCCGCCGGACGGCAGCTCGCCGAAGAGCGTGCCGTGCTCGACGAGCACCGTCCCCTGCTCCCTCGGCTGCCCGGCGTAGGACTCCAGCTTGGCGCGGGAGTCGGCGATGTCGAGGTTGCGCATGGTGAGCTGGCCGATCCGGTCCGTGGGCCCGAACGCGGCGTTCTCGACCCGCTCCATGGAGAGCCGGTCGGGGTGGTACGAGAAGCCGGGCCCCTGGGTGTCGAGGATCGTGTAGTCGTCCCCGCGGCGCAGGCGGAGCGTCACGGTGCCGGTCACGAGCGAGGCGATCCAGCGCTGGATCGACTCGCGGATCATCAGCGCCTGCGGGTCCAGCCAGCGCCCCTCGTAGAGCAGCCGGCCCAGCTTGCGGCCCTCGATGTGGTAGTTGGCGAGGGTGTCCTCGTTGTGGATCGCGTTGAGCAGCCGCTCGTAGGCCGCGAACAGCAGCGCCATCCCGGGCGCCTCGTAGATGCCGCGCGACTTCGCCTCGATGATCCGGTTCTCGATCTGGTCCGACATGCCCAGGCCGTGGCGCCCGCCGATCCGGTTGGCCGCCAGCACGAGGGCGACGTTGTCGGCGAACCGCTCGCCGTTGATCGCCACCGGGTGCCCGGCCTCGAAGGTGACCGCGACGTCCTCGGTCTCGATCTCGACCGACGGGTCCCAGTACTTCACACCCATGATCGGCTCGATGGTCTCCAGGGACACGTCGAGGTGCTCGAGCGTCTTGGCCTCGTGGGTCGCGCCCCAGATGTTGGCGTCCGTGGAGTACGCCTTCTCGGCCGAGTCCCGGTAGGGCAGCCCGTGGGCGGTGAGCCACCGGCTCATCTCGTCCCGCCCGCCCAGCTCCTGGACGAAGTCCGCGTCGAGCCACGGCTTGTAGATGCGCAGCTCGGGATTGGCCAGCAGGCCGTAGCGGTAGAACCGCTCGATGTCGTTGCCCTTGAAGGTCGAGCCGTCTCCCCAGATGTTCACCCCGTCCGCCTGCATGGCCCGCACCAGCAGCGTCCCCGTGACGGCGCGGCCCAGCGGCGTGGTGTTGAAGTAGGTCCGGCCCCCGGAGCGGATGTGGAAGGCGCCGCACGCCAGCGCGGCCAGGCCCTCCTCGACCAGCTGCGGCTTGATGTCGACCGCGCGGGCGATCTCGGCGCCGTACTGCTTGGCGCGGGAGGGGACGCCGGAGATGTCCGCCTCGTCGTACTGGCCCAGGTCGGCGGTGTAGGTGCAGGGGATCCCGCCCTTGTCGCGCATCCAGGCGACCGCCACGGAGGTGTCGAGGCCTCCGGAGAAGGCGATGCCGATGCGCTCGCCCTTGGGGAGGGAGGTCAGGACCTTGCTCACGGGTTGGTTCTCCTCATATCAGCGCTGTCAGAGTTCGAGCAGACGCGCGACGACCTCGGCCCCGGTGAGCGGCTCGCGGGCCACCACCAGGACGGTGTCGTCGCCGGCGATCGTGCCGACGACGTCGTTCAGGGCGGCGCGGTCCAGCGCGCTCGCCAGATAGTGGGCCGCACCGGGCGGGGTGCGCAGGACGGCGAGGTTGCCACTCGCGTCCGCGGACACGAGCACCTCCCCCAGCAACCGGGACAGCCGGGCGGTGCCGCCCTCGACGCCGCGGACCGGGCTCCCGTCGTCCGGGATCACGTACGCCCCGCGCACCTTGACGGCGCCCAGGTCGTCGAGGTCCCGGGACAGCGTGGCCTGGGTCGTCTCGATGCCCTCGGCCTCGAGCAGCGTGAGCAGCTCGGCCTGGCTGCGGACCTCCCGCTGCGCGACGATCTCGGCGATCCGCGCCTGGCGGGCGACCCGCGTCGCGGCCTGGTTGCGGGGGCGGGCGGCGGTCACGGACGGGCCCGTCCGGTGCGCGGGCTCATCGCGGGTCGCTCCCCGACCGGACCGGGTCCATCAACCACGCGAGCAGGGCCTTCTGCGCATGCAGCCGGTTCTCCGCCTCGTCCCACACCACGCTGGCCGGCCCGTCGAGCACCTCGTCGGTGATCTCGTCCCCGCGGTGCGCGGGCAGGCAGTGCAGCACGATCGCGCGTTCACCCGCGTGGGCCAGGAGCTCCGCGTTCACCTGGTAGGGCCGGAACGGCGCGGCGCGGTCCAGCCCGTCGGCCTCCTGGCCCATCGACACCCAGGTGTCGGTGACGACGACGTCCGCCCCCTCGACCGCGGCCAGCGGATCCGGCACCACCTCGGCCGACCCGCCGGCCGCCGAGCCGTGGGCCTTCGCGTCCCGCAGCACGTCCGGGTCCGGGGTGAAGCCCGCCGGCGCCCCGATCCGCACGTGCATCCCGGCGAGCGTGCCGCCCAGCAGCAGCGAGTGGGCCATGTTGTTGGCGCCGTCGCCGAGGTAGGCGAGCGTGAGGCCGGCGGTGCGGCCGAACCGCTCGCGGATCGTCAGCAGGTCGGCGAGCACCTGGCAGGGGTGGAACTCGTCCGTCAGCGCGTTGACCACCGGCACCGACGACGCACTCGCCATCGCCTCGAGGCGGGCCTGCCCGGCGGTCCGCCACACCACGGCGTCGACCAACCGGGAGAGCACCCGCGAGGTGTCCTCGATCGTCTCGCCCCGGCCGAGCTGGCTGCTCGCCGCGTCGAGGATCACCGGCTGCCCGCCGAGCTGGGTGATGCCCACCTCGAACGACACCCGGGTCCGGGTCGAGGACTTGTCGAACAGCACCGCCACCGACCGCGGCCCCACCAGCGGCAGGTGGGCGAACCGGTCCGCCTTCATGTCCGCGGCCAGGGCCAGCACCTCGGTCTGCTCCTCGGGCGACAGGTCGTCGTCCCGCAGGAAGTGCCGCGGCCTGCCCTTCCCGACGCGGCGCGCCGGGCCTCCGACGACGCTCATCAGACCGTCCCGCCGGACTCGTCGAGGATGCCGGGCAGGTCCGCGAGGAAGCCCTGCGCCTGCGCCTCGGTGAGGATCAGCGGCGGCGCGAGCCGGACCCGGGTCGGCACCGCGTTGTTGACCAGATAGCCGTGCTCGCGGGCCTTGCTCGCCACCCCCGCGGACACCGGCTGGTTCAGGCCGATGCCGATGTGCAGGCCCGCCCCGGAGACGTCCGTGACGACCGGGTGCCCGAGACCCTGGATCCCCGCCACGATCTCCTTGCCGAGCCGGTCGACGTGCTCGAGCAGCCCGTCGTTGTCGATCGTGCTGAGCACGGCGAGGGCCGCGGCGCAGCTCACCGGGTTGCCGCCGAAGGTGGTGCCGTGCTGGCCGGGCTCGAGCAGGCCCGCGGCCGCACCGATGCCGATGCAGGCGCCGATCGGCAGCCCGCCGCCGAGGCCCTTGGCCAGGGTGACGACGTCCGGCACCACGCCGGCGGCCTGGTGGGCGAACCACGCGCCGGTCCGCCCGATGCCGGTCTGGATCTCGTCGAGCACCAGCAGGGCGCCCTTGCGCGAGGTGATCTCCCGCGCGGCCGCGAGGTAGCCCGCGGGCGGCACGATCACGCCGGCCTCGCCGAGGATCGGCTCGAGGAACACCGCCGCGGTCTCCTCGGTGACCGCCGCCTCGAGCGCCTCGACGTCCCCGTACGGGATGTGGACGACGCCCGGGGGCATCGGCTCGAACGGCTCGCGCTTCGCCGGCTGGCCGGTGAGCGCGAGCGCCCCCATGGTCCGCCCGTGGAACGCGTCCCGGCACGCCACGATCTGCGGCCGCCCGGTCCGCCGGGCGATCTTGAACGCCGCCTCGTTGGCCTCGGCGCCCGAGTTGCAGAACAGCACCCGCGCGCTCTCCTGGCCGAGCAGCTGCAGGAGCTTCTCGGCGAGCTGCAGCGGCGGCTCGGTGATGTAGAGGTTCGAGGTGTGCCCCAGCGTGGAGATCTGGCGGGTCACCGCCTCGACGACGGCGGGGTGCGCGTGGCCGAGGGAGTTCACCGCGATCCCGCCGAGCAGGTCGAGGTAGCGGTTGCCCTCGGCGTCCCAGACCACCGCGCCCTCGCCGCGCACCAGGGTGAGCGGCGGGGTGCCGTAGTTGTTCATGAGCGCGTGCTGCCACCGCTCGGCGTAGGTACTCATGACGGCACCACCATCGTTCCGACTCCTTCGCTCGTGAACACCTCGAGCAGCACCGAGTGCGGCACCCGCCCGTCGATCACGTGCGCCTGGGGGACCCCGCCCCGCACCGCCCGCAGGCAGGCCTCCATCTTCGGTGCCATCCCGCTCTCCAGCTCCGGGAGCATCGGCTCCAGCTCGGCCGCGGTCAGCGCGGAGATGATCGACTCGGGGTCCGGGTAGTTCGCGTACAGGCCCTCGACGTCCGTGAGCACCACGAGCTTCGCGGCGCCGAGGGCGGCCGCCAGCGCGGCGGCCGCGCTGTCGGCGTTGATGTTGTAGACCTGGCCGTCGACGCCCGGGGCCACGCCCGCGACGACGGGGATCCGGCCGGCCTTGACGATGTCCAGCACCGCGGCCGGGTTGACCTCGACCACGTCCCCGACCAGGCCGATGTCCACGGTCTCGCCGCCGACGAGCGCCGTGCGCTTCTCGGCGGTGAACAGGCCCGCGTCCTCGCCGGAGAGCCCGACGGCGTACGGCCCGTGCTGGTTGACCAGCCCGACGAGCTCGCGGCCCACCTGCCCGACCAGCACCATCCGGACGATGTCGATCGTCTCGGGAGTGGTCACCCGCAGCCCGCCGCGGAACTCGCCGGGCAGGCCCAGCCGCGTGAGCATGGCGCTGATCTGCGGACCGCCCCCGTGCACGACGACCGGGTGGATGCCGGCGAGCCGCAGGAACACCATGTCCTGCGCGAAGGCCTGTTTCAGCTCCTCGTCGACCATGGCGTTGCCGCCGTACTTGACCACGACGACCTGCCCGTGGAAGCGCTGCAGCCAGGGCAGGGCCTCCGCCAGGACCCCGGCCTTCTCCCCGGCCCGCTTGAGCCGGCCCGGGATCTCAGGAGGAGTAGGCACTGTTCTCCTCCACGTACGCGTGCGACAGGTCGGTGGTGAGGATCTCCGCCTCGCCCGACCCGAGCCCCAGCTCCACCTCGACGAGGACGTCCTCGCCGGAGAGGTCGGCCAGCGACCGGTCCACTGCGGCGACGCCGCCCCGGCAGAGGGTGACGCCGTTGATCGTGACGTCCAGCTTCTCGGGGTCCAGGTCGGCGTCGGCGTACCCCGCCGCCGCCGCGACACGCCCCCAGTTCGGGTCCGAGCCGAACAACGCGGTCTTGACCAGGGAGTCCCGGGCGACGGTCCGGGCGATCACCACGGCGTCGTCCTCGCTCGCGGCGCCGGTCACCCGCACCGTGACCCGCTTGGTGACGCCCTCGGCGTCCGCCTGCATCTGCCGCGCGAGGTCCTTGGCGACCTCGGTCATCGCGGCGGTGAGCTCCTGCTCGGTGGGCGTGACCCCGGAGGCGCCGGAGGCCAGGACGACCACGGTGTCGTTGGTGGACATCGAGCCGTCGACGTCCAGCCGGTCGAAGCTCACCCGGACCGCGGCGTGCAGCGCGCGGTCCAGGACCTCCTGCTCGACGGCCGCGTCCGTGGTGAGCACGGACAGCATCGTGGCCATCGAGGGCGCGATCATGCCGGCGCCCTTGGTGAGCCCGCCGACGCTCCAGCCCTCGCGGGCGGCCACGGCCTGCTTGGCCACGGTGTCCGTGGTCATGATCGCGGTGGCGGCGGCGAGCCCGGCCTCCGGCGAGGCCTCCAGGGCCGCCGCGGCCTTCTCGACCCCGGCCAGCACGGTCTCCCGGGGCAGCTGGGCGCCGATCAGGCCGGTGGAGCAGACCGCGACCTCGATCGCCCCGCACCCGAGCACCTCGGCCGCCTTCTCCGCGGTGGCGTGCGTGGTCTGGAAGCCCTCGGGGCCGGTGCAGGCGTTCGCCCCGCCGGAGTTGAGGACGACCGCCTTGAGCGTGCCGGTGGACATGACCTGCTGGGACCACAGCACCGGTGCGGCCTTCACCTTGTTCCGGGTGAAGACGGCCACGGCCGTCTGCTGCGGCCCGTCGTTGACGACGAGCGCCAGATCGGGCTTGCCGCCGGCCTTGATGCCGGCGGCGATCCCGGCGGCCCGGAAGCCCTGCGGAGCGGTGACGCCCTGCGCCGACGGCACGCTCACGGCGCCACCCCCGTGGTCGGCAGGCCGGTGACCTCGGGCAGGCCCAGCGCGATGTTCATGCACTGGATCGCCCCGCCCGCCGTGCCCTTGGCCAGGTTGTCGATCGCCGCGACGACCACGAGCCGGGCGGCATCGGCGTCCTCCGCCACCTGCAGGTGGACGGTGTTCGACCCGAGCGTGGCCTTGGTCGTGGGCCACTGCCCCTCGGGCAGCAGGTGCACGAAGGGCTCGGCGGCGTACGCCTTGTCGTAGACCTCGCGGGCCTCGGCGCCGTCCCCGGTGAGGGGCGCGGTGCAGGTTGCGAGGATGCCCCTGGGGAGGGGAGCGAGGACGGGGGTGAAGCTCACGGAGACGGGCTTACCGGACACCCCCGACAGGTTCTGCGCGATCTCCGGCGTGTGCCGGTGCACGCCCCCCACCCCGTAGGCGGACAGCGACCCCATGACCTCCGCACCGAGCAGGTGCGGCTTGAGCGACTTCCCCGCGCCGGACGTCCCGGTGACGGCGGTGATCACGACCTCCGGGCCCACCAGGCCGGCCGCGAGGGCGGGCGCGAGGGCCAGCGAGGAGACCGTCGGGAAGCAGCCGGGCACCGCGACCCGGGTGGTGCCCCGCAGCGCGTCCCGCGCGCCGGGCAGCTCGGGCAGGCCGTACGGCCAGTGGCCGGCGTGCTCGCCGCCGTACCAGCGGTCCCACGCGTCGGCGTCCCGCAGGCGGTGGTCCGCGCCGCAGTCCACGACCAGCACGGACTCGCCCAGCTGCGCCGCGATCTCCGCGGACTTCCCGTGCGGCAGCGCAAGGAACACCACGTCGTGCCCGCCGAGCACCTCCGCCGTACTCTCCTCGAGCACACGGTCGGCCAGCGGCAGCAGGTGCGGCTGGAACTCGCCCAGTCGTCGCCCCGCGTTGCCGCCCGCCGTCAGCGCACCGATCTCGACCTCGGGGTGCTGCAGGAGGAGGCGCAACAGCTCTCCCCCGGCATACCCGCTGGCTCCCGCCACCGCGATCCGTACCACGCGCAAGAGTATGCACCGTCATGAAAACTCATGCAAAGGCGTTCCCGCTCACCCTCCTCGAAGGAGTGGCGCCCGGGCCTAGGCTGACCTCATGAGCACCCTGGCCGACGCGCTGCGCGCCGGGCTCGCCGCGGGCGCGGACCCGGAGGCCGCGCCCGTCATGCAGGCGTACATGAAGTCCGACATGCCGTTCCGCGGGGTCCCGCAGCCGGTCCGGGCGCGGATCCTGCGGGAGTGCGTGCAGGCCGCACCGCCGCCGACGCCCGGGGCGCTCGCCGCCGTCGTCGACGCGCTGTGGGACGGCGCGGAGTTCCGCGAGGAGCGCTACCTGGCCACCGCGCTGGCGGGCTACCGCGGCTACGCGCGCTGGCCCGACGCGGACTGGCTGCCCCGCTACCGGCACTGGGTGGTCACCGGTGCATGGTGGGACCACGTCGACGAGATCGCGTCGCGCCTGGTCGGGCCGCTGCTGCGGGCCGAGCCCGTGCGGGTCACGCCGGTGATGCGGCAGTGGGCCACCGACCCCGATCCCTGGCTGCGGCGCACGGCGATCCTCTGCCAGCTGCAGTCCAAGGGCGACACGGACGTCGACCTGCTCGCCGACGCGATCGAGGCCAGCCTCAAGGACGAGGGCTTCTTCCTGCGCAAGGGGATCGGGTGGGCGCTGCGCCAGCACGCCCGCACGGACCCGCTCTGGGTGCGGGAGTTCGTCGACACCCATCCCGAGCTCTCGCCGCTGTCCCGCAAGGAGGCCCTGAAGCACCTCTAGATCCCGTCAGTCGGCACCCGCGGGTCACCGAACCGCACGTCGCGGGACGTTCCGGGCCCGCACACTCGGTCGCCCGCACGTGCCGGCTCGCGGGTCAGAGGGTGTAGGTGCTGCCGGCGCTCGGGGCGATCCAGGCCTCCGGCAGCGCTGCCAGGGCGTGCTGGGCCCGCCAGCCCGTGCAGTGCCCCGGCACCAGCACCTCCGGGGCGAGCTCGCGCAGCGCCGCGACCGTCGGCGGGATGACCGGCTCGAAGTGCGGGCCGCCGAGGTGCAGTCCGCCGAGCAGCGCGTACAGCTCGCCGACGCCGGTCAGCCGCTGCACGTGCCGGACGATGTTGACCGCCCCAGCGTGCCCGCAGCCGGTGAGCACCACCAGCCCCTTGTCCCTGACGTGCACCACGAGCGCCTGGTCGTCGACCACGGCGGCGTCGTACTCCCACGCCGACCCGGTCCACGCCTGGTGCGCGGGCGGCATGCCCCGCTCGAACTCCGTGGTCCGGTCCACCTCGCCGGTGATCAGCACCGCGCCGTCGAGCAGCACCGACGGGAACCGCCGCTCGACGAGCTCGAACCCCTCGCCCGCGAGCGCCCGCGGGCTGAGCGTGGGCAGCTCCCGGGCCTCGCCACCCGGCGGCGCGAGCCGGCGCCGGGTCCACGCCGCCGGGTGCAGCACCATCGGCAGCGCCCGGGTGCCCTTGCGGCCGGCCAGCCCGGCCAGGCCGCCGGCGTGGTCCGGGTGCCCGTGGCTGAGCACGACGCCCTGGATCCCGGTGAGGTCCGCCCCGACCCGCCCGGCGTTGACCACCAGCGCGTCGGGCGAGAGGCCGGCGTCGAACAGCAGCGAGGTGGTCGCGGTGCCGCGCCGCACCGTGACCAGCGCGGCGAACCCGTGCTCGGCCCTCAGCCCGACGTCCGCGGCGCCGCCCAGGAACTGCGCCGCGGTGGCCCGGCCCGCCCCGAGTCCGACCCGCGACACCCGCCGGTCGCCGGTGAGCAGGGCGTCGAACACGTTCTCCACCAGCGTGGTGATCCGGACCTCGTCGACCGGCTCGAGATGCACCGGGTCGACCGCCGGCCCCTCGGCGGGACGCGGGACGCCCTGCGCGACCTCCGCCGGGGTGGCGTGTCCGTCACACATGGCCGCACGGTAACGCCGCCCCCGGTCCGCCGAACAGCCACGGAGACCGGCGGTCACGGCACGCCCGCCGCGGAGAGGCGACGATGACCGACGGCACAACGGCCCGCCCGGCCCGGGCCCTCCCGGCGGCCCTCGCCCCGCTGCTCGCCCGGGTGACGACGCTGATCCGCCGCACCCCGTTCACCAGCGCCGTCGTGCTCGTGATGGTCGTCGCCGGGGTGCTCACCGGCGCGTTCTGGCGGGCCGCGGCGGACCAGCCCTGGTACCCGTGGATCGCCTACGGCGTGCCGTCGCTGGAGAGCGGCCGCTGGTGGACGCTGCTTTCCGGGCCGTTCCTCGCCGTCGTCCCGCCCTTCTACCTCGCCATGACCGGCAGCTTCGCGCTCTTCGTCGGGTGGGCGGAGTGGCGGCTGGGGACCGGGCTGGCCGCGCTCACCGCCGTCGTCGGCCAGCTGGTCGGCATCCTCTCGGCGCTCGGCTTCCTGCTCCTGGTGCGGGGCACCGGCTGGCCGTGGGCGGACGCGACGAGCCGGCTGCTCGACGTCGGGTTCTCGGCTGGGGCGCTCGCCGCGCTGGCCGTGACCAGCGCGACCCTGCGCCCGCCGTGGCGGCTGCGGCTGCGGCTCGCGCTGGCCCTCTACGTCCTCGCCTCGGCGGTCTACCTCGGCTCGCTCGCCGACCTGGAGCACCTCGTCGCGGTGCTGATCGCGCTGGTCGCCGGGCCGCGGCTGGTCCGCGGGCGGGCGGTGCCGGCCACCCGCCCGAGCCGCCGGGAATGGCGGCTGCTCGCGGTGTTCCTGCTCGTACTGATGGCCGCGGGGTCGGTGCTGGGCTTCCTGCTGCCGAACGACGGCCCGCTCGGCCCGACCGGCGACCCGGAGGCGGGCTGGCTCGACCTGGCGATCACCGTCGTGGGGGCGGCGCTGCTGGTCAACGGTCTGCGCAAGGGCCGGCGGGTGGCGTGGCGGTGGGCCGTGGGGCTGGCCGCGCTCAACGTCGCCCTGGGCCTGCTGGTCGCCGCGGTGTTCGTCGTGGCGGCGCTGGTGGAGGGCGGCGTGGCCGTCCTCGACCAGCCGGGGATCTTCGTGGCCGACCGGCTCGCGTGGACGGTGCTGCTCGTGCTGCTCCTGGTCGGGCGGCGGGCCTGGCGGGTGCCGTCGCGCCGGGCCCGGCGGGCGGTCGGCGGGATCACCGACCGGGAAACGGCGGTCGGGCTGCTCGAGCGGCACGGCGGCGGCACCGTCTCGTGGATGGCCACCTGGCCGGACAACGAGTGGTTCGTGACGGCGGACGGCGAGTCCTGCGTGGCCTTCCAGCGGCACGCGGGCGTGGCGATCGGCCTCGGCGACCCGATCGGGCCGGAACCGCTCCCGGCCCTGGAGGAGTTCGCGCTCCGCAGCGAGACGGCCGGACTCATCCCCTGCCTGTTCTCCGCCTCCGACCGCACGGCCCGGGCCGCCCGCGAGGCCGGCTGGGTCACCGCGCAGGTCGCCGAGGACACCCTGGTCGACCTGTCCGGGCTGGAGTTCCGCGGCAAGGCCTGGCAGGACGTGCGGTCGGCGCTGAACAAGGCGGGCAAGCAGGGGATCACCCACCGCCTGGTCCGGCTCGCCGAGGAGCGTCGCGCCGTCGTCGACCAGGTGCGGGAGCTCTCGGAGCAGTGGGTCGGCGGCAAGGGCCTGCCGGAGATGGGGTTCACCCTCGGCGGGGTCGACGAGGCGCTCGACCCGCACGTCCGGGTCGGCCTGGCGGTCGACGCCGACGGCCTGGTGCACGGCGTGACCTCCTGGCTGCCGGTGTACGCGCCCGGCGGCACCGTGCGGGGCTGGACGCTCGACGTCATGCGGCGGCGGGAGGGCGGGTTCCGGCCCGTCGTCGAGTTCCTCATCGCGTCGGCCTGCCTGGCGTTCCGCGAGGAGGGGGCGACGGTCGTGTCGCTGTCGGGGGCGCCGCTCGCCCGGACCGACGCCACCGGCGACACCGCGGCGCTCGACCGGCTCCTCGACACCCTCGGGGCGCGGTTGGAACCGCTCTACGGCTTCCGCTCGCTGCACGCCTTCAAGGCCAAGTTCCAGCCGCGGTACGAGCCGATGCACCTGGTGTTCCGCGACGAGGCGGACCTGCCGCGGCTGGGCGTGGCCCTGACCCGCGCCTACCTGCCGGACACCTCCACCCGCGAGCTCCTCCGGCTCGCCCGCGTCTGACGACGGGCTGTTCCGATGCTCGTGGTCGCCGTCGGGATCGTGCGGGCGTTCGACGCGGTCGGGCGGGATCCCGCCACGGCCGCCGGCGCCGGTCCGCGGTGAGGGGCCTGGAGGGGCGTCCCGCCTGTCCTGTCCGCGCCCGTCGGAGATCGCTACAGTCCCCGCATGGCCGAGGCGTCCACGCAGGGGACCGAGGACGAGTTCGGCCCGACCGAGCGCGGGGCGGCCGAACGCCTCACCTTCTTCTCCGACGCCGTCGTGGCCATCGCGATCACGCTGCTGGCGATCGACCTGCAGGTCCCCCAGGGCGACACCGCCGCCGAGCTCGCGGCCGGGTTCTCCGCCCACCGCGCCGAGTACCTGGCCTTCCTCATCAGCTTCGCCGTGATCGCCCGGCACTGGATCAGCCACCACCGGGTGTTCCGGTACGTCGCACGGGCCACCCTGCCGCTGATCTGGCTGAACATGCTGTGGCTGCTGATCATCGTGCTGACGCCGTTCTTCACGCGGTTCATCGCCGAGGACCAGGTCGACTTCGCCCGGTTCTCGGTGTACGCCCTCGCCGAGACGGTGCAGATCGGCACGTTCACCGTCATCCTCGTGGTCCTCGCCCGCACCCGCTCGTTCGTGCCCGGCACGCCCTGGCGGCTGGTCCGCTACGGCTGGGTGCCCTCGGCGATCACCGGGTTCGCGTTCCTGGTGTCCATCCCGCTGTTCCCGCTGCTCGAGCTGTGGGCGTTCGCGGTCTGGGCGGTGGTGCCGTTCCTCGGGGACCGCATCACGAACAAGCTGGGCATCACGGGCCGGGACGACTGAGCGCCCCGACCCGATCGGGCCGGCACCGCCGACCTCACGGTCAGCGCAGGACGGCCGCGCAGCGCTCGGCGGCGAGGGCGACGGCGGCGTCCCGGGCCGCATTCGCCTCCTCGTTCGTCAGCGTGCGGTCCGGCGCGCGGAACCGGAGCGCGTAGGCGAGCGAGCGGTTGCCCTCGCCGACCTGCGCGCCGGTGTAGACGTCGAACAGCCGGACCTCCTCGAGCAGCTCGCCGCCGCCCTCGGTCAGCGCCGCGGCCACCTCGGCGGCCGGGACCGCCTCGTCCGTGACCAGCGCGACGTCGACCGACACCGGCGGGTACGGCGAGACCTGCGGCGCGGGGCGCTCGTCCCGCAGCGGGATCGCGTCGAGGTCCAGCTCCATCGCGCAGGTGCGCGGCGGCAGCCCCAGCGCCTCGACGACCTTCGGGTGCAGCTCGCCGGCGTGCCCGACGACCCACTCCCCCACCCGCAGCGCGGCGCAGCGGCCCGGGTGCCACGGCGCGAGCTCGGCCTTGGTCACCCGCAGCTCCACCCCCGCGGCCGCGCCGACGAGCCGGCCCGCCTCGACGGCGTCCTGCCACCCGGCCCGGCGCCCGGGGCCCCACCAGCCGCGCGGCTCGCGGTGCCCGGTCAGCACGACCCCGACGTGCACGGGCTGCGCGGGCAGTGCCGCCTCGATCATCGCGATCTCGGAGTCCGACGGCCGGCGGTCGACACCCGGGTCGGGCATCGGCACCGAATTGCGGTGCGGCAGCACGACCTGCCCGACCGTGTACAGCGCGAGGTCGTCGAAGCCGCGGGCCTTGTTGCGCACCAGGATCTCGAGCAGGCCCGGCAGGAGTGTGGTCGCGAGCCGGTCCCGGTCGGCGTCGAGCGGGTTGGCGACCGTGACCGTGCGCCGCCGGACGTCGTCCTCGGGCAGCCCCAGCGCGTCCCAGGTCGCGTCGCCGACGAACGGGAAGGGCTCGACCTCGACGTGCCCCGTCTCGGCCAGCGCCCGCGACACCGCCCGCGTGCGGAGCTGAGCGGCGGTGAGCCCGCGCCCGGCCGGCGCCGGCGGCAACGTCGACGGGATGGTGTCGTAGCCCTCGAGCCGCAGGACCTCCTCGACCAGCGCGGCGGGCAGGTCCAGGTCCGGCCGCCAGGACGGCGGCGTGGCGACCACGGTGGTGACCGAGCCCGTCCTGCCGTCCCCGCCGGTCTCCAGCTCCACCGCGCAGCCGACCTGGGTGAGCCGCGCGACCGTGGCCCCCCGCTCGTAGGTCACGCCCGCGGTGCGGTCCGGGAGGTCCAGCGCCATGCGGACGGGCGGCAGCACCGGAGCGGCGCCGACGTCCGTGCGCCCCGGCTCGATCCGGCCGCCGCCGTGCTCCACCAGCAGGTTCGCGACCCGCTCGGCCGCGACCGGCGGCAGCTGCGGGTCCACGGACCGCTCGAAGCGCTTGGCCGCCTCGCTGGGCAGCTTGTGCCGGCGGGCGGCGCGGGCGACCACCGTGGGCGCGAAGTGCGCGGCCTCGATCACGACGTCGACCGAACCGGTCTTGTCCAGCGGGATCTCCGTGGACGCCCCGCCCATCACGCCGGCGAGGCCGATCGCACCGGAGTCGTCCGCGATGACCAGGTCGTCCGGGTCGAGGGTGCGCTCGACGTCGTCGAGCGTGCGGAGCTTCTCCCCCGGCTCGGCGCGGCGCACGACGATGCCGCCCTGCAGCCGGGTCGCGTCGTAGGCGTGGATCGGCTGGCCGAGGTCGAGCATCACGAAGTTGGTGACGTCGACGGTCAGCGAGATCGGCCGCATGCCGGCGGCGAGCAGCCGGCGCTGCATCCACCACGGGGTGGGCGCGCTGGCGTCGACCCCGACGACCCGGCGGGTGACGAACCGCGGGCAGGCGGCCTCGTCCGCGATGCGCACCGGCCAGGCCGGGCCCTCGGCCTCGGGGACCCGCACCCGTCGCGCGGGGTCGGTGTAGTCCTCGCCGAGCGAGGCGGCCAGCTCGCGCGCGATCCCGCGCACGGCGAAGCAGTAGCCCCGGTCCGGGGTGATGGCCAGCTCGACGACCGGGTCGTCGACGCCCAGCAGCGGCAGCGCGTCGGTGCCCGGCTCGGCGGTGCCCGGCGGCAGCACGAGGATGCCGGAGTGGTCGGCGCCGAGGCCGAGCTCCTTGGCCGAGCAGATCATGCCGTCCGAGGTCCGGCCGTAGGTCTCGCGCGCCGAGATCGGGAACGGACCCGGCAGGACGGCGCCGGGGAGCGCGGCGACGATCAGGTCGCCGACCACGAAGTTCCGGGCGCCGCAGACGATCCCGCGCACCGTGCCGCCGAGGTCGACCCGGCAGAACCGGATCGGCTTCTTGAACTCGGTGAGCTCCTCGATCTCCACCACGCGGCCGACGGTCAGCGGGCCGGTGAGCTCCGGCGTCCCGTGGATCTCCTCGAGCTCCAGGCCGACGCGCACGAAGGCCTCACCGACCGCCTCAGCGTCCGCGGGGACCTCGGCGACGTGGTCGCGCAGCCAGGACAGGGGGACTCGCACCGGTACTCCTTCTCGGGATCTAGACGCCGAACGCGCGGCTGAAGCGGACGTCGCCCTCGACCATGTCCCGCATGTCGGGCAGGCCGTTGCGGAACTGCAGGGTCCGCTCCAGGCCCATGCCGAAGGCGAAGCCGGAGTGGACCTCCGGGTCGACGCCGCAGGCGCGCAGCACGTTCGGGTTGACCATGCCGCAGCCGCCCCACTCGACCCAGCCGGCGCCGCCCTTCTTCTCCGGGAACCAGACGTCGACCTCGGCCGACGGCTCGGTGAAGGGGAAGAACGAGGGCCGCAGCCGGGTGGTGGACTCCGCCCCGAACATGGCGCGGGCGAAGGCGTCGAGCGTGCCCTTGAGGTGCGCCATCGTGATGCCCTTGTCCACCGCCAGGCCCTCGACCTGGTGGAAGACGGGGGTGTGGGTGGCGTCGAGCTCGTCCGTGCGGAAGGTCCGGCCGGGGCAGACGACGTACACCGGGAGCTCGCGCTCCAACAGGGCGCGGACCTGCACCGGCGAGGTGTGGGTGCGCAGGACCATGTCCTGCCCCTCGCCGAGGTAGAAGGTGTCCTGCATGGTGCGCGCCGGGTGGTCCTTGCCGAAGTTCAGCGCGTCGAAGTTCAGCCAGGAGGACTCGACCTCGGGCCCCTCGGCGACCTCGTAGCCCATCGCGACGAACACGTCCGCGATCCGCTCGGCGATCTGCGTGATCGGGTGCCGGGCGCCGCGGGGCTGCCGGTCCCACGGCAGGGTGACGTCGACGGACTCCTCGGCCAGCACGCGTGCGTCCCGCTCGGCGAGGAGCACCTCGCGGCGGGCGTCGAAGGCGGCCTGGACCTCCTGGCGGGCGGCGTTCACGCGCTTGCCGGCGTCGGCCCGCTCGGGACCGGGCAGGCTGCCGAGGGAGCGGCGGGCCAGCAGCACCGGCGCCTTGTCGCCGAGGTGCGCGGGCTTGGCCGCGGCCAGCGCGTCGAGGTCACCGGCGGCGTCGAACGCCTCGACCGCGGCCTTGACGGCAGCGTCCAGCGACGCGGCGTCGAGCAGGTTCTCGGTCATCGGCTTCCCTCATGCACGGTCGGTGATCCTAGAGCGCCGGTGCGCGGCACTCGCGTACAGGCAGACCGCTGCGGCGGCGGCCAGGTTGAGGCTCTCGGCGCGGCCGTAGAGCGGGACCCGCATCCGGTGGTCGGCCGCCTCCAGCACGGTCTCCGGCACGCCGTGTGCCTCGCCACCGAATATCCATGCCACCCGGCCGCCGAGGACCTCCGCGGCCTCCGGGGAGTGCAGGTCCAGCTCGCCGTGCCCGTCGGCCGCGAGCAGGGTCAGTCCGGCGTCGCGGCAGGCCGCGAGCAGGCGCGGGGTGTCCCGGTCGCGGGCGACCGGGAGGTGGAAGACGCTGCCGGTGGAGGCCCGGACGGCCTTGCCGTTGTGCGGATCGACGCTGTCCCCGGCGAGCAGCACGGCGTCGGCCCCGGCCGCGTCGGCGGCGCGCAGGACGGTGCCGGCGTTGCCGGGCTCCGAGACGCCGGCGAGGACGGCCACGAGCCCGGGGGCACCGGCCAGTGCCTCGGCGACGGGGACGTCGATCAGGTCGCAGACGGCCACCAGGCCCTGCGGGGTCACGGTGTCGGAGAGGATCTCGGCGACCCGGTCGCTCACGGTCGTGACCGGGATGCCCTGGCCCTCGGCGATCCCGACGATGTCGGCGTTGCGCTCGACGGCCAGCGGTGTCGCGAAGAGCTCGTGCACCCGGACCTCGCCGGTGACGGCCTCGCGGACGGCCTGGGCGCCCTCGACGAGGAAGCGGCCGGCCTTCTCACGACCCGCGCGCCGCAGCAGCTTGCGGGCTGCCACGACGCGCGGGGTGCGTTCCGTTCCGAGCATGAGCTCGGTCAGGCGGCGCTCTCGTTCTGCGGCGCCTGGGCCGGGACGTTGGCCTTGGCCACCTCGACCAGGGCGGCGAACGCGGTCGGGTCGCTGATCGCGAGCTCCGACAGGTTCTTGCGGTCCACCTCGACGCCCGCGGCCTTGAGGCCCTGAACGAAGCGGTTGTAGGTCATGCCGTTGGCGCGGGCCGCGGCGTTGATGCGGGTGATCCACAGCTGCCGGAAGTCGCCCTTCCTGGCGCGACGGTCCCGGTAGGCGTAGGTCATCGAGTGGAGCTGCTGCTCCTTGGCCTTGCGGTACAGCCGCGACCGCTGACCGCGGTAGCCGCTCGACGCCTCGAGGATCGTCCGGCGCTTCTTCTGGGCGTTCACCGCGCGCTTCACGCGTGCCATGGGTCTGTCCTGTCTCTCGGGTGGCCGGCCCCGGGGGCTGGGCAGGCCGGTTCAGCGGGTGGGGGCGGTGACGCTCAGCGGCCGAGCAGCTTCTTGACGCGCTTGACGTCGGCCTTGTTCACCGGGACGACGCCGGAGAGGTCCCGGGTCTCCTTGCTCGACTTGACCTCGAGCCGGTGGCGCAGGCCGGCCTGCTGGCGCAGGAGCTTGCCGCTGCCGGTCACCTTGACCCGCTTGGCCGTTCCCTTGTGCGTCTTGTTCTTGGGCATGGCTGATCCGTTCGGTGTCGCGGAGCACCCTCGCGGGCGCACCGTGGGGGACCTCCCGGCCGGGACCGGGAGGTTCGTGCCGCTTGCTTCAGACTCAGGCCTGGGGCTCGGCCTCGGCCGGGGCCTGCTGGGCCGCCGGGCGCTTGGCCGGCTTCTTGGTCGGAGCGAGCACCATCGTCATGTTGCGGCCGTCCTGCTTCGGGGCGGCCTCGACGGTCCCGAGCTCCTGCACGTCCTCGGCGAGCCGCTGCAGCAGCCGGTAGCCCAGCTCGGGCCGGCTCTGCTCACGACCGCGGAACATGATGGTGACCTTGACCTTGTTGCCACCCTCGAGGAAGCGCACGACGTTGCGCTTCTTGGTCTCGTAGTCGTGGGTGTCGATCTTCGGCCGGAGCTTCTGCTCCTTGATCACCGTGAGCTGCTGGTTCCGCCGGGACTCCCGGGCCTTCTGCGCGCTCTCGTACTTGAACTTGCCGTAGTCCATGAGCTTGCAGACGGGCGGGCGGGCCTGGGCCGCGACCTCGACGAGGTCGAGCTCGGCCTCCTGCGCCAGCCGCAGGGCGTCCTCGATACGCACGATGCCGACCTGCTCGCCGTTCGGGCCGACGAGTCGGACCTCGGGAACGCGGATGCGGTCGTTGATGCGTGTCTCTGTGCTGATGGGGTCTCCTCGTTGTGCCGTCATGTCCTGCGACGACAAGCAAAGACCCGTCGATCGACGGGCCGCCCACGGGCGGACCGCCGGACCGTGACCCGGACACCTGTCAGGCGGTGAGCGGGTGGGAGCGGGGCTCCACTTGATCGCCCTGACGCGCGGTTCAACGCGCGACGGGGTGGTCGCATTCCGCAGGGTACACGGCGGCCTCTCCCCCGTCACCGGAGGGGCCGGTCGCGGACCGGGCGGGCGCGGCCCGTCGACCGCGTCGCGGTACAGGAGCCGATGTGGAGCGGTTCCTGCACCACACGCGGCGGTCAGGGGGTGGTGAGCTTGCCCTGGCGGGCCGCGCGGCGCTCGAACCAGACGGTCATGAGCGGCGGGATGCTGGAGATCAGCGCGAGGACGAGGGTGCCGGCCGACCACCGGAGGCGGCGCGCGGCGAGCAGCGTCACGACCACGTAGAGCACGAACAGGGCGCCGTGGATCGGGCCGAAGACCTGCACGCCGATCTCGTTCTGCACCACGACGTACTTGAAGAACATGCCGATCAGCAGGCCCACCCAGGAGCAGGCCTCGGCGATCGCGACCACGCGGAAGAGCCGGCCGATACCGGTGACGGCGGGGGTGGCGGCGGCCTCGGTGCTGGTGCTCATCGCACTCCAAGTCTGGATCGTCCGGATCGGCGGTTCACCCTTTATGGTGCCCGACCGACCACCCGCAACTTCTACCGGGTGTCGAACTCCACTCCCGGCGATGAGTTCCGGGCACGGGCGCGGTCGTACGGGCAGGAGCCGATCCGAGGAGGACCCGTGACCACCGCGACCGCCAGCACCGTGCCGACGCTCGACCTGGAACCCGCCGCCCGCCGGCTGGCGGCCCTGCTCCCCGCGATCCGCCCCGAGCAGCTCACCGACCCGACGCCCTGCCCGGACTTCACCGTGGCCGCCCTGCTCGACCACCTCCTCGGGCTGACCGCGGCCTTCACCGACGCCGCGCACAAGACCCCCACCGGCGGCGCGCCCGTCCCGTCCGCCGCACACCTCGACCCCGACTGGCGCACCGAGCTGCCGGACCGGCTGGCCGCGCTGGTGACCGCATGGCGCGAGCCCGCCGCGTGGGAGGGCGAGACCGAGGCCGGCGGCGTCGTGCTGCCGGCGCACGTGCACGGTGTCGTCGCGCTCGACGAGATCGTCGTGCACGGGTGGGACCTGGCGCGCGCGACGCGGCAGCGCTTCTCGGTCGACGCCGCGAGCGCGGCCGCGTGCCTGGAGTTCTGCTCGTCGTTCGCCCAGGGCGAGGCGGTCGACGGCCTGTTCGGGCCCCCGGTGCCGGTGGGCGAGGGCGCCCCCGTCTTCCACCGCGTCCTGGGCTACGCGGGTCGCGACCCCCACTGGTCCCCCGACCGGTAGCCGCGGGCGCGGCGGTGAGAATGCCGCCGTGGAACGGCCCCATCTCCAGACCCTCAGCGTCCATGCGGGCAACGACGTCGACCCGAGCACCGGCGCCATCCGCCGCCCGGTCGTCATGGCGAACTCGTACGCGCTGCCCGACGACCCGTCCGCGCTCAGCTGGTCGGACTTCGGCACGCCCCTCTACACCCGCAACGGCGGCGCCAACCAGGGCTGGCTCGAGGAGAAGCTCGCCCTGCTCGAGACGGCCGGCGAGCGCGGGAACGTCGACGCCGTCGCCCTGGCCAGCGGGGTCGCGGCCCTGCACGCGGTCTTCTTCACGTTCCTGAGCAGCGGGGACCACGTCGTCTCCTCGGACGTCACGTACGTCGCCGTGTACCGGCTGCTCACGGAGCTGCTGCCGGAGAAGTACGGGATCACGGCCACCCTCGTCGACTCGTCGGACCCCGAGGCGGTGCGCGTCGCGATCCGGCCGGAGACGCGGCTCGTGCACGTCGAGACCCCCGCCAACCCGACCACCCGGGTCACGGACGTCGAGGCGGTCGCGCGGATCGCGCACGAGGCGGGTGTCCTGCTCAGCGTCGACGCGACCTTCGCCACGCCGGCCCTCCAGCGCCCGCTCGCGCTCGGCGCCGACCTCGTCGTGCACTCGTTGACGAAGTACCTCAACGGCCACGGCGACGCGATGGGCGGCGCCGTGATCGGCGACCGCGCCCTCATCGACCGGATCCGGGCGGACGCGATGGTCAACGTCGGCGGCGCGATCAGCCCGTTCAACGCCTGGCTGATCATGCGCGGGGCCGTCACCCTGCCGTTGCGGATGCGCCAGCACTGCGAGAGTGCCCAGGCGGTCGCGGAGTTCCTGCACGCGGACCCGCGGGTGGCCTACGTCGCCTACCCGGGGCTGCCCGACCACCCGCAGCACGAGCTCGCCGCCCGCACGATGAGCGGGTTCGGCGGGATGCTCGCCTTCGCGGTGCAGGGCGACGCGGACACGCAGAACCGCTTCGTCGCGAACCTGCGGATCATCACGTCCGCGGTGTCCCTCGGGCACGACGAGTCGCTGATCGTGCACGTCTCGGGCGACGACGAGCGCGCGGGCGCCTACCCCGAGGAGTTCCGGCGCTGGGGGCACCTCCGCTTCTCGGTCGGTCTCGAGGACCCGCGGGACCTGGTCGCAGACCTGGACCAGGCCCTGACGACGACGCTCGGTCCCCGCTGATCCCCGCGAGCCGGCAGTTCCGGTCCACCGAGTGACACACACCCGGAGCTCCCGGTGTGTGGTTCGGTGACCCGACACGGCCGACTCGCGCTGCACGAGGTCGCGACTCGTGCTGCCAGAACTCGCGGCTCGCGGAAGCCCACAGCGCAACTCGCAGAAGCCCACAGCGCGGCTCGCGGAAGCACGGAGCGCGACTCGCGGAAGCCCCACAGCGCGACTCGCGGTCAGTCGCCGTTGTTTCCGCCGCCGGTGTCGGCGGGGGCGGTCTCGCCCTGGCCCTGGTCGGGGGTGGGCGGGGCGGTGACCTGGACGGAGGGGAGGGTGCCGGTGAGGAAGCGCGGGTCCGTGGGCGGGAGCGGGACCACCGGCTGACCGGCGAGGATGTCGCCGAAGGCGCGGTAGAAGGTGCGGGCCGGGGCCTTCCCGCCGTAGATGTTGCCGCCCGAGCAGGTTCGTGGCGGGGTGCCGTCGCAGATCGGCCTGGGCGAGTTGGAGTCGTCGAACACGATCGCGGCGCCCGCGAGCTGCGGCGTCGCGCCGACGAAGGCCGCGGACTTGTACTCCTGCGTGGTCCCGGTCTTCGCCGCGATCGGCCGGTTCCACCCCATCTGCCCGGCCGCGGCCGCCGAGGTGCCGCCCGCTGCGTCGTCCTTGGAGAGGCCGGTCATGAGGGTGTCCGCGATCGCGGGGTCGAGCGCCTGCCGGCACGCGGCCTGCGTGACCGCCACGGACGCACCCGAGCGGTCGGTGACCGACTGCAGCGGCGACGGCGGGCACCAGGTGCCGTGGCTCGCCAGGGTGGCCTGCACGTTGGCCAGCTCGAGCGCGCTGGTCGGCGTGACGCCGAGCGTGAACGACGCCTGGTTCTGCTGCTTCATCACGTCCGCGATGGAAGCCGTGCCCGACTTCCCGCTGTACGGCGTCTCGGCCAGCGAGGTCAGCCCCAGCCGGACCGCCATGTCGACCACGGGCGCGATCCCGGTGCTCTCCTCGAGCTTGACGAACGCCGTGTTCGGCGACTCGGCCAATGCGTCCTGCAGGGTCAGCGCGGTCCGGTAGGTGCCGGCGTTGCCCACCGGGATCGGCCGCCCGGCGCCGTTCCTGTAGATCGGCGACGTGTACCCGCTGGGCGGCACCGGGATCACGGTGTCGATCCCGACCAGGTGCTGCTCCATCGCGGCCGCCGCCGTGAAGATCTTGTAGACGGATCCGGCGCCCATGTTCTCCGGCTCGTAGGGCAGCCCGTAGCTCGACTCGCCCTGCTCGTTGCCGAAGGTGCGGTTGGCCGCCACCGCGACGACCTGGTGCACGTCGGTGCCGGGCCGGACCACCGCCATGACGTCCGCGACGTGCGGCTGGGTCGGCGGCACCTGCCCGTCGATCGCCGCCTTGATCCTGGCCAGCGCGTCCGGGTCGAGGCTGGTCCGGATCGTGTAACCGCCCCCGTCGAGCCGGTTGGTCGGGAAGCCGGACTGCTCCAGGTAGGCGAGCACGTAGTCGCAGAAGTAGCCGGCGTCGCCGGCGCCGATGCAGCCCTCGGCCGGGATGGACGGGTCCGGCACCACGCCGAGCGGCGCCGCCGCGGCCTCCGCGGCCTGCTCCTGGCCGATCGATCCCTGCTGGCGCAGCGCCTCGATCACGACGTCGCGCCGGCCCGTGGCGCCGTCGGGATGGACGACGGGGTCGTACTCGGCCGGACTCTGCACCATCCCGGCCAGCAGCGCGGCCTGCGGGACGGTGAGAGCCGAGGCGTCGACCCCGAAGTACGCCTGCGCCGCGGCCTGCACCCCGTACGCCCCGTGCCCGAAGTAGACGAGATTGAGGTAGCGCGTGAGGATCTCGTCCTTCGACAGCTCGTGGTCGAGGCTGACCGCGAGCTCGGCCTCCGTGAGCTTGCGCGCGTAGCTGGGCGCGACCGCGGCCTGCCGCTCGGCGTCCGTCCGCGCGGCGACGTAGAGGTCGTAGTTCTTGACGTACTGCTCGGTGAGCGTGGACGCGCCCTGGGTCGCACCGCCGTGGGAGTTGTTGACCAGGGCGCGGGCGGCGCCGATCGGGTCGAACCCGCCGTGCTCGTAGAACCGCCGGTCCTCGATCGCGACGATCGCGGCCTTCATCGCGGGGGAGATCGCGCTGCTCTCGACCGGCACGCGGTACTGGTCGTACAGCGAGGCGACGGTCCTGCCGGTCGCGTCCCGGATCGTGGTCACAGCGGGCAGCACCCCGGCCTCCAGATCCGCGTTCGTGCCCACCGCGGAATCGCTCACCGCGTCCGCCAGGAGTCCGATTCCGCCGGCGAACGGGAACAGCGTTCCGGCGACCAGGACACCGGCCACGACGACCAGCACCGCCAGCCGCCGCACACTCCACGCGAGACCCACGGGTGCACTTCTACCAGCAGGGACCGTCGGTCGCCGGTGAAACCCCGATCATCCCGAACCGCCCCTTCCGGACGATCACCCGCAATGAGTACGCAATTCCCGCGGCCCACACGGAATTGCCGTGACCCGCCATGGAGCGCTTTTCCGCGGAGGCGCACACTGGGCGGGTCGCACGAGCGGAGGGACGGCGATGGGTGAGCTGAGCATCTGGCACTGGCTGGTCGTGCTCGCGGTGTTCGTGCTGTTGTTCGGGGCGCGCAGGCTGCCCGACGCCGCCCGGAGCCTCGGCCGGTCCGCGCGCATCCTCCAGGCCGAGCTGCGGGCCGAGGACGCCGCCGCCGCGACACCCGAGCCGGGCCTCGCGACACCGGCCACCGCACCCTCCACCGCACCGCCCGCCGCACCGCCCGCCGCACCGCCCGCCGCTCCGGAATCGCCTGCGGCAGAAGCGTCCGGCCCCCGCCCGAGCTGAGGTGTCCCGTCCCACCGGCCGATCGACAACGGCGCGCGCGGGCACCTAGCGTCGTCTCCCGTGAAGGTCAGGATCGGGATCGGGTCGCTGCCCGTCGGGGACGGCACGGGCGAGGTCGGCGGGTTCGCCGACCTGGTGGACGAGCTGGAGGCCCGCGGGATCGACTCGCTGTGGCTGCCCGACCTCGTCGGCACGGACTCCGTCGACGCGCTGACGGGCATGGCGTTCGCCGTCGGCCGGACGCGTTCGCTCAAGGTCGGCACCGGCGTGCTCGTGCTGCCGGGCCGCAACCCCGCGCTGGTCGCGGCCCAGCTGGCGTCGTTGGCGGCGTTGGCGCCCAAGCGGATCCTGCCCGCGTTCGGGGTTCGCCCCGCCCGGCCGCGGGAGCGCCAGCTCTACCCGGTGCCCGACGGGAGGCGGGCCGCGGTGTTCGAGGAGGCGCTCGTCGTCGTCCGCCGGCTGCTGGCCGAGGAGCGGGTCACGCACCACGGCGAGTTCTTCCACCTCGACGACGCGACGATCGGCCCGCGCCCGCCCGGCCGGCTCGACCTGTGGCTCGGCGGCCGCGCACCCGTCGGCCTGGACCGGATCGGCCGGCTCGCCGACGGCTGGCTGGGCAGCTTCGTCACCCCCGCCGAGGCCGCGGAGTGCCGGGAGACGATCGAGCGGGCGGCCGCGGCGGCCGGGCGGGAGATCGAGGAGGACCACTACGGCACCAATCTCGCCGTGGTGCCGCCCGAGGCGACGGCGGCGCAGGTCGACGCGGCCCTCGCGGCGTCCCTGGACCGGCGCCCGGACGTCGACCCGCAGAAGATCGTGGCGCACGGCTGGGCCGAGGCGCGCGAGCGGATCACGGAGTACGTCGACGCCGGGCTGACGAAGTTCGTGGTGCGCCCGGCCACGCCCGTCGCCTCGTGGCGTGGCTTCCTCGATCGGTTCGACCAGGAGCTGCGGCCCCTCGAGACGTGAGGGCCGGGCACGGGTGTGGCAGGGTCAGCGAGCGTGAGCGTGCGACGGGTCCGTGATCGAGACGAGGCGGGCCGCGCCCGCAACGCCCGCCCCCGCGACGCCGCCGGGCGGCCCCTCCCCTACGGCGCCACCGGCGTGCCGCAGGTGCCCGACGACCTCGACCTCACCCCGGACGAGACCGTCACCGAGGCCCAGCGGCTGCTCGACGAGGGGCTGCCCTTCCAGGCGCACGAGGTCCTGGAGGCGGCGTGGAAGTCGGCGGGACCGGAGACCCGGGACCTGTGGCGGGCACTCGCCCAGTACGGCGCCGGGCTCACGCACGCCCAGCGCGGGAACGCCCGCGGCGCCGTCTCGCTGCTGGAGCGGGCGTCGGACGGCATCGCCCGCTGGGTCGGCGACCCGCCGGCGGGCCTCGACCTGCGCGGTCTGCAGGACCACGGCTTCGCCCTGGCCGGGCGGATCGAGCGGGCGGGCAGCACCGACGGTGTCACCGCGGCGGACCTGCGCCCTTCCCTGCGCGGCTGAGTCGCGCGCTCAGGCCGCGGACGACCCGGCGACCTCGTCGATCGCGCGGAGCACCCGCAGCACGTTGCGGCCCGCCAGCTTCCCGCAGTCCGCGGCGCTCCAGCCCCGGGCGAGGAGGGCGTCGAACAGTCGCGGGTAGGCGCTCACGTCCTCCAGCCCGGCGGGCAGCTCGGCCACGCCGTCGTAGTCGCCGCCGATCCCGACGTGGTCGATCCCGGCGACCTCGCGCACGTGCTCGAGGTGGGCCACGACGTCGTCGAGCGTCGCCCCGGGCGGCGGCGGGCCGTCCCAGCTCGCCGCGAAGGCCTCCCGCGCCCTCAGGTCGCGGTGGTCCTGCCCGGCGGCGGCCATGGCGTCGGCGAGCCGTGCGTCCCACTCGGCCACGGCGCGCGAGACGAACCGCGGGACGAAGGTCACCATGCAGACGCCGCCGTTGGCGCGCAGGGACTCCAGGACGTCGTCGGGCACGTTGCGCGGGTGGTCGGTGACCGCGCGGGCCGACGAGTGGGTGAACAGCACGGGCGCGGTGGTGGTCTCCAGGGCCGCGTGCATGGTGGTGGTGGCGACGTGCGAGAGGTCGACGATCATGCCGATCCGGTTCATCTCGGCGACCACCTGCCGACCGAAGTCCGTCAGCCCGCCGTGCACCGGCTCGTCCGTCGCGGAGTCCGCCCACTCGGTGTTCAGGTTGTGCGTCAGGGTCATGTACCGGACGCCGGAGCGGCGCAGCGCCCGCAGGACCTGCAGCGATCCGCCGATGCTGTGCCCGCCCTCGGCCCCGAGCAGCGAGGCGATCCAGCCGTCCGCGACGGCGGCCTCCACCTCGTCGGCCGTGGTCACGACCCGCAGGTCCGCCGGGTAGGTGTCGGCCAGCCGGTACACGCGCTCGACCTGCTCGAGGACGGCGCGCACGGCGGCGTCGCCGGTGAAGGAGCAGGGCACGTAGACCGACCAGAACTGGCCGCCCACCTTCCCGGCGCGCAGCCGCGGCAGGTCGGTGTGCAGCCGCGGCTCGACCCGGGCGAGGTCGGGCTCGGGGTCGCCGAGGGTCCGCAGCGCCCACGGCAGGTCGTTGTGGCCGTCGATCAGCGGCGTGCCGGAGAGCAGGTCGGTGGCGTGCACAGCGGAGCAGTGTGCACCCGTGATCACGGACCGGCAGACTGGGCCGCGTGGACGGCTCCCCCGGCGTGGCCCGCGTGGCCCTGGTCCTGCATCCCCGCAACGACGTCACGGAGGTCGCCGAGCGCGTCGTCGAACTCGCCTCGGCGCGGGGCATCGAGGTCCTGGTGCGTGCCCCCGACGCGCGACGTGTGCCGGGCTCGGTGCCGGTCGGCACCGGCGAGCTCGCCGCCGAGGCCGACACAGTGATCAGCCTGGGTGGGGACGGCACGATGCTCGGCGCGCTGCGCCTGGTCGCCGACCGGCCCGTCCCGGTGCTCGGCGTGCACCTCGGCAACCTGGGCTTCCTGGTCGAGGTGCACCCCTCGGAGCTCGACTCGGCGCTGGCGCGGCTGCTCGCCAGGGACTTCGTGGAGGAGCCGCACGGCGCCCTGCGGATCACCGCGGGCGAGCGGCGGGCGGTCGCGTTCAACGACCTCGCGCTGGCCCGGCACCCGGGGCGCGGGACCGTCGACGCGTCCCTGGCCGTGAGCGGCCTGCGGTACGGCTACTACCGGTGCGACGCCCTGGTCGTCGCGACCCCGGCCGGCTCCTCGGCCTACAGCTACGCGGCGGGCGGCCCGCTGGTGTCGCCGTCGGTGGGCGGGATCGTGGTCACGCCGTCCGCGCCGATGTCGGGGATCTCGCGGCCGCTGGTGCTGTCCGAGGCGGACACGCTGCGGCTGGAGCTCAACCCGCGGTGCGGGGCGCTCGCCCTGGAGGCCGACGGGATCGGCCAGGGCGAGGTGGGGCCCGGCGACCGGGTGGACGTCGCCGTGCAGGCCGCCGCCGGGCGGGTGGTCCGGCTGGACCCGGACGTCCACGCCCAGCGCAGCCGGGTCAAGCTGAGCCTGCTGGACCTCCCGCTCCTCCCCGAGCAGCTGCGCGAGCTGCTGCCCGGGGAGGTGCGGGAACGGCTGGAGGCCCGCGGTGGGTCTCTCGCCCGGTGGACGACGCCCGGTGGACGTCCGGTGGACGACGCCTAGTAGACGATGACGCCGCGGATGTTCTTGCCGTCGTGCATGTCCTGGTAGCCCTGCTGGATCTCGTCGAGCGAGTAGGTCTTGGTGATCAGCTCGTCGAGCTTGAGGTGCCCCTGCTGGTACATCTCCAGCTGGCGCAGGATGCCGAAGCTCGGGGCCGAGGCACCGAACAGCGAGCCCTGCAGGCGCTTCTGGAACAGCGTGAGCTCGGAGATCGCGATCGGGACGCCGACCTCCTGGATGTTGCCCAGGCCGGTGACCACCGCGGTACCGGCCTTACGGATCGCGGCGAAGGCCTGCGCGACGTGCTCCGGCTTCGTCACGCCGACGGTCACGATCGCCGAGTCGGCGCCCTGCCCGTTGGTGAACTGCTTACCGAGCTCGGTGGCCTCCTCCATCGAGTCGACCGCGTGCGTGGCGCCCAGCTCCTGTGCCTTCTCACGCTTGAAGGCCACCGGGTCCACCGCAATGATGTTCGACGCTCCGGCGTGCTTCGCACCCTGCACGGCGTTGATCCCGATGCCGCCGATGCCCATGACGATCACGGTGTCGCCGGGCTTGACCTCGGCGGAGTTGACCGCCGAGCCCCAGCCTGTGCCGACCCCGCAGCCCACCAGGCAGGCCTTGTCCAGCGGGATGTCCTCGGGGACCTTCACGGCCGACTCGACCGCCACCGTGGTGGTCTCGCAGAAGGTCGAGATGCCGCACATCTGGCCGACGGGGTGGCCGTCCTCGAGGTGGAGCCGGAAGCTCTCGGGGTCGTCCCAGCGCGAGCCCTGCAGCAGGGTCGAGCCGAGGTCGCACAGGTTCTGCTGGCCGCTCGCGCACCAGCGGCAGCGGCCGCAGCCGGGCAGGAAGGAGAAGACGACGTGGTCGCCCTCCTTGAAGCCCCGGGTGCCCGGACCGACCTTGGTGACGATGCCGGCGCCCTCGTGGCCGCCGGCGAAGGGGTAGACGCCGACGGGGATGTCCCCGGTCGCCACGTGGTCGTCGGAGTGGCACATGCCGGACGCGACCATCTGGACCTGGATCTCGCCGCTCTGCGGGTCGTCGACCTCGAGGTTCACGACCTCGTACTTGCCCGGCGCCTGCCGGATGACTGCTCCGCGGGTCTGCACTTCGTGTTCCTCCTGGGACACCGTCGTCACATGGGGAGATGCGCACACGACCCTATGACCGGGCTCCGCAAAGTGGAAGGGGGAGGGCATCTCCCGTCACCGATCTGTCGACTGTCCGTGGTCGCGCTCCCGGCTCCCGCGAGTCGCGCCGTGGGCTCCCGCGACGCGCGCCGCGGGCTCCTGCGGATCGGGGGTCAGCGCGGCATGCGGCGCCAGAGCGCGCGGGGGGCGTGCCGGAGCAGCGCGAAGATCGGCTGCAGCACCCGCGGCACCCACACCTCGTCCCGCCCGCCCCGCAACGCCGCGACCGTGGCCTCGGCGACCTGGTCGGGGGTGCTGGAGAAGGGTGCGGGCCGCATGCCCTCGGTCATCCGCCCGATCACGAAGCCCGGCCGCACCAGCACCAGGCGGACCCCGGACCCGTGCAGCGCGTCGGCCAGGCCGGAGGCGAACCCGTCGAGCCCGGCCTTGGCGCTGCCGTAGACGTAGTTCGCGCGGCGCACCCGCGCGCCCGCCACGGACGAGAACACGACGATCGTGCCGCTCCCCCGCGCCCGCATGACCTGCGCGAGCTCGGTGAGGACCTGCACGTGCGCGACGTAGTCGGTGTGCACGATCTGCACCGCGTGCGTCGCCACGGCCTCGGCCCGCGCCTGGTCGCCGAGCAGCCCGAACGCGACGACGGCGAGATCGATCCCCCCGTGCCGGGCCGCGACGTCGTCGAGCAGCGGGCGGTGGGAGGCGAGGTCGTCGGCGTCGAACTCGACGCGCTCGACGTCCGCCCCCTGCTCCCGGACCGCCTTCTCCTCGGCGTCGAGGTCCGCGCTGCGGCGGGCGGCGAGGACCACGGTCGACGCCTCGCGCCCCGCCAGCCGCCGCGCCACCGCGACCCCGATCTCGCTCCGCCCACCCAGCACCAGCAGCGTCCCGGCCATGGGCGGGAGTCTGGCAGGGGACGTGGACCCGGAAGCGGACGGCCACTCAGTCGCCGAGCGAGAGCCCGAGGCCCGAGCGGAGCTCGTCTGCGGTGTAGGTCAGCGTGCCGCGGTGCGAGACCTCGACCTGGTAGAAGTCCTCGCCGGCCGGGACGTCCGGCACCGTGAAGGTGAAGTCGCAGGTCGTCGAGCTGGCCCGGCCGGCGGACAACGACCCGGTGGCGATCACCGCCCCGGTGGCGTTCGAGATCGTCACGCCCGTGCCGGCGTGGACGTCCGAGTAGCCGCCGCTGCCCGAGCAGGCAGAGCCGGCGCTGACGGTGCCGTAGCCGTAGTGGCCGTCGTCGACGAGCCGGAAGGTCCCGGTGGCGTCGATCGTCGACGCTCGCCGATGCCGCCGCGCCGATCTCGGACACCCGGCCCATCGCGACGCCGACTGGGCCATGAGCACCAGCGCCGCCCTTTCATCACGATGAGGTAGACCGCGCCGCGCAACACCGGCGCAACACGTCCCCCCTACCGTCGAGCCGTGCCCGAGGTGCTCTTCGACGTCCGCTGGCCGGACGGCTCCACGCAGTCCTTCTACTCCCCCTCGCTGATCGTGGAGGAGTACTTCCGCGCCGGCCACAGCTACCCGGTCGGCGACTTCGTGGACACCAGCCGCACCTGCATGCGGATCGCCGACCAGCGCGTCCGGCAGAAGTACGGGTTCGGGTGCGCGCAGTCCGTCGCGACCATGGCGGGCATCGAGCAGGCGGCGGCCCGGTTCGCCGCGGACGAGCACGTCACGCTGGAGGCGTTCCGGCGCTAGCCGGGCGCTGGACCATACTGGGCCGGTGACCGGCGAACGACGGGCCGCGGTGCTCGGCTCCCCCATCCGCCACTCGCTGTCCCCCGTGCTGCACCGCGCGGCCTACGCCGCGCTCGGTCTCGCCGGCTGGTGCTACACGGCGCACGAGGTCGACGAGGCGAGGCTGCCGGCGTTCGTCGACGGGCTCGACGGGACGTGGGCCGGGCTGTCCCTGACCATGCCGCTCAAGCGGGTCGCGCTGGAGGTCGCGGACCGGGTCAGCCCCCTCGCCGCCGCCACCGGTGCGGCGAACACGCTGGTCCTGGGGCCGGAGGGGCGGCTGGCGGACAACACGGACGTCGCCGGGATCGTGCGCGCGCTGCAGGGGGCAGGGGTCGCGGGCGTCGACCGGGCCGTCGTGCTGGGTGCCGGAGGTACCGCGCAGGCCGCGCTCGCGGCGCTGCGCGAGCTGGGCACGAAGGACCCCGTCGTCCTGGTGCGCGACGCCGCCCGTACCGGCGAGCTCGCGGCCGCCGCCGAGCGCCTCGAGGTCCAGCCTGAGGTCCGGGCCCTGCTCACCGGCGCGGACGCCGACCTCGCGGCGGCGTCGGGCGTGCTGACCGAGGCGGACGTCGTCGTCTCGACCCTGCCCGCCGGCGCGGCCGACGAGTTCGGCGGGCTGTGCTGGAACCCGGCCACCGTGGTGCTCGACGTGATCTACGCGCCCTGGCCGACCGCGCTCGGCGCGGGGGCGGCCGCGGCGGGCTGCCGGGTCGCGAGCGGTCTGGACATGCTGCTGCACCAGGCCGTCGCGCAGGTCGAGCTGATGACCGGCCGCCCCGGGCCGGTCGACGCGATGCGGACGGCCCTGGACGAGGCCGTCCTCGCCCGCTCCTGACGCGGGATCGAGCCCGGGGGCCGTGCCGGACTCACGAGCGGCGCGGCCCCGCCGATCGATCGCGGCCGTGCATCGCGACCTGGCTCCACACCGCGGAGGCGGCGGTGAGCGCGGCGGCGACGAGGACGGCGGCCTCGAGCGAGGCGAGGGCGGCGGTGAGGCCCCCGACGAGCGCCCCGACGGCGTAGCCGAGGTCGCGCCAGAAGCGGTAGCCGCCGAGGGCGGCGGCGCGGGCGACGGGGTGGACGCCGTCGCTGATCGCGGCGAGCAGGGCGGGATAGACGAGCGCGGTACCCACCCCGAGCAGGAACGACCCGACGATCCCGGCGAGGAAGGCCCGGGACAGGCCGAGCACGATGATCAGCAGCCCCACCGCCTGGATCGCCATGCCGGCGACGACGGGGATCTTGCGGCCGATCCGGTCGGCGAGATGGCCGGTGCCCAGCATGCCGACGGCCCACATGAACGGATAGAGGGCCTTGACGACGCCGACCCCGCCCACCGAGACCCCGGCCTGGACGAGCAGGACGGGGAGCAGGACCCAGGTCAGGCCGTCGTTGAGGTTGTTGACCAGGCCGGCCTGGCTGATCGAGGTCAGGTTCCGGTTGCGCCAGGTGAGCTCGGCGAACATCGTGCCGAGCCCCGGTGTGGCGGTCGCGCCGGACCGGCCACCGCGGTCCTGCTCGTCGTCACGCCGGCGGGCGTGGTGCTGGTCGGCCTCGAGCCTGGCGTGCGCGGTGGTGTCGCGGACCAGCGTGAGGGTGAGGCCGAGCCCGGCGACGGCGTAGGCCGCGCCGAGGAGCTCGGGCGCCGGCTGCAACCCGTAGGCGGTGGCGAGGTAGCCGGTGACCAGCGCGGTGACGGCGACGCCGAGGTAGCCGGCGGTCTCGTTGATCCCGAGGGCCAGACCCCGGCGCGCCGGGCCGACGAGGTCGATCTTCATGTTGACCGTCATGGACCAGGTGAGGCCCTGGTTCACGCCGAGCAGCACGTTCGCGGCGATCACCCACCACCAGTTCGGGGCGTAGGCCAGCAGCAACGGCACCGGCAGGCCGACGACCCACCCGGCGATCAGCACCTTCTTGCGGGTGTAGCGGCCGACGACCGCGCCGCCGACCAGGTTGGTCACGGCCTTGGTGAGCCCGAACGCCATCACGAACAGGGCGATCGTCAGGTCGCCGAGCCCGAAGACCTGCGCGCCCACGAGCGGGGTGACGGTGCGCTCGAGGCCGACCATGCCGCCGACCAGCAAATTCACCAGGGCGAGCAGCGTGAACTGGCCGAGGTTCTCGCGCAGCCCGAGCCGGACGGGCGGCGAGCCGACCCGCGGGGAGCTCACGGGTGCGCCTTCCCTCCGCCCCGCGCGGCCGGGTCCTGTGCTGGTGGGCCGGGGTCCGCGTCGGGGCCGGTGACCAGGGCCCGCCCCGTGGTGTCGGCCCAGTCCTGGGGCCCGCCGGTCACGACGGCGAGATCGCGGTGCCCGGCGCGCTCGAGCAGGCTGGCGGCGGTGGCGGCGCGTTCGCCGTGCCCGCACATCGCCGCGGTCGGCCCGAGGGCGAGCTCGGCGGCCCGGTCGGCGAGGGTGCCGAGCTCCACGTGGTGGGCGGCCGGCAGGTGCCCTGCGGTGTACTCGGCGGACTGGCGGACGTCGAGGACGTGGACGGCCTCGCCGTCGAGGTGGTCCGGGCGCAGGACGCGGATCCCGACGGTCCCGTACCCGGCGGCGGTCCAGGCGTCGAGGCCCCCGGCGAGCTCGCCCTCGATCCGTTCCACGCCGATGTTCAGCGCGGGCCAGACGATGTCGGCGGGGTCCTGGTCCGGGTTCCGCACCACGACGACGGCGCCGTCCGGCGGCGCGACCCAGCCCAGCCAGGTCGCGAACTGGGGGCGCAGCGCGAGGGACAGCGCACCCGGGACGTGGGCCGCGGCGTAGTCGGCGACCGGGCGGACGTCGACCAGCGTCGCGCCCCCGGCGCAGAGGCGCCGTACCTCGGGCGCCGACAGCGGGGCGAGAGCGCCGACGGAGGCCGTGTCGAGCACGGCCGGGCCCCGCCGGTTGATCTCACCCAGCCGGCGGAAGTAGGCGGGGTAGCTGCCCAGCGAGCCGAGCAGGGCGTCGACGAACCGCTGTTCCTCGCCGACGGCGAGCAGGGGGTTCGTGGCCAGCTCGTGGGCGACCGTCGAGGTGCGCTGCGCCCCGGGCGGGGCGGAGCAGAACGACCCGGCGCCGTGCGTGGGCCACACCGCGGTGGGCCCGGGTAGGGCGGCGAGCCGGCGCAGCGACGCGAACTGCGCGCGGGCCAGCTCGTCGGTGCGGTCCGGACCGAGCAGATCGGGCCGCGCGGCCGAGCCGACGATCAGCGATCCGCCGGTGAACACCCCGACCGGGCGGGCGCCGTCGGAGATCAGGAAGGACAGGTGCTCGTCGGTGTGCCCGGGGGTGGCCAGCGCGGTCAGCCCGAGTCCGCCGAGGTCGACCTCGTCGCCGTCGCGCAGCCCGCGGTGGGGGAACCGCCGGGCGCCCGCGGCCGACGCGAGCACGGTCGCCTGCTCGTCGTGGGCGAGCTGCACCGCGCCGGTGAGGAAGTCGGCGTGCAGGTGCGTGTCGGCCGCGAACCGGATCCGCAGCCCCTCGGCGCGGGCCCGGGCGAGCACCGCGCGGAGGTCCCGCGGCGGGTCGACCACCAGCGCCGACCCGTCGCCCAGATCGAGCAGGTAGCTGGAGTTGCCCAGCCCCTCGTCGACGACGGCGTGCAGCTGTACCTGTGCGGGCGTGACCATCGCTCCTGCGCCCCTCCCCGGCGGACCGCTCGTGCCTCGGGGTCGACGGGCCGGGCGACGCTCCGGCCCACCGACGGTCCGTGATGCTACGGTATTCCATGGATTTATGGAGGATGTGATGGCGGAGGAATCGGCGAAGGGCACGCTGTTCGCCCAGCTCGCCCGGATCGGCAAGGCGCTCGGCAACGGCACGCGGCTCGAGCTGCTGGACCTGCTCACCCAGGGCCCGCGCAGCGTCGCCGACCTCGCCGGGACGGCCCGGCTGGGCCTGACGACGGCGTCCGCGCACCTGCAGGCGCTCAAGCGGGCCGGGCTCGTGACGGCGACCCGGCACGGCACGACGATCGAGTACGCGCTGGCCGGCGAGGACGTCGCGGCGCTGTGGCTGCGGCTGCGGGAGGTGGCCGACGCCCGGCTCGCGGACGTCGGATCGGCCACCCGGAGCTACCTCGGCCCCGACGACACCGAGGAGATCACCCGCGAGGAGCTGCTGCGCCGGGTCGCCGACGGCCGGGCGGTGGTCCTGGACGTGCGGCCCGGGCCGGAGTTCGCCGCGGGGCACATCCCGGGTGCGGTGTCGATCCCGATCGACGAGCTCGCCGACCGGCTCGAGGAGATCCCTGCGGACCAGGAGATCGTCGCCTACTGTCGCGGCGCCCTGTGCGTGTTCTCCCACGACGCCGTCCGGCTGCTCGCGGGTCACGGCCGGCGCGCGGTGCGGCTGACCGAGGGCTTCCTGGAGTGGCGCCTCGCCGGGCAGCCCGTCACCGCCGGGGCGGCCCGGTGACCGGCTCCCGGGCCCAGGACCCCGCGCCCGAGCCGACCCGGGGACGAGGTCCCGCCGCCGAGGAGGCCGAGCCACCGGAGCAGCGGCACATCCTCCGCGTGCTCGTCCTGGCCCAGGTCCTCAGCGGCGCCGGTCTCGCCGCCGGGATCACCGTCGGAGCCCTCCTGGCCCAGGACATGCTCGACACGACCAGCCTGGCCGGGCTACCCGCCGCGCTGTTCACGATCGGCTCGGCCGCGGCGGCCGCCGGCGTGGGCCGGCTGTCGCAGCGGTTCGGCCGGCGGCCCGGCCTTGCCGTCGGGTATGCGGTCGGCGCCGCGGGCAGCGCCGGGGTCGTCCTCGCCGCCGTCGCGGACAGCGTGCCGCTGCTGTTCGCGGCGCTGTTCGTCTACGGCGCCGGCACCGCGACCAACCTGCAGGCCCGCTACGCCGGCGCGGACCTCGCCGCTCCGGCGCACCGGGGCCGGGCGGTCAGCACCGTCCTCGTCGCGACCACCCTCGGCGGGGTGCTCGGGCCGACCCTGGTCTCCCCCTCGGGCCGGGTCGCCGCGGCGTGGGGCATCCCGCCGCTGGCCGGCCCGTTCCTGCTCTCCGGGGCCGCCTACCTCCTCGCCGCGCTCGTCCTCGGCGTGCTGCTGCGCCCCGATCCGCTCCGCCTGGCCCGCGAACTCGCCGCCCGGGCCGCGGGGGTCGGGAGCGCGGCCCCGGATGCGTCGACCGCCTCGACGCGGGCGCCTGCGGCCGGCCCGGGGCGCGGCCGGTCGGACGGGGTCGCCCTGGGCGCCGCGGTCATGGTGCTCACCCAACTGGTGATGGTCGCGATCATGACGATGACCCCGGTGCACATGACCGCGCACGGCCACGGGGTCGGCGCGGCCGGAGCCGTGATCGCCGTGCACGTCGCCGCCATGTACCTGCCCTCACCGCTCAGCGGCCGGATCGTCGACCGGTACGGACGCGTCCCCGTCGCGGCGCTGTCCGGGTTCACCCTGCTCGCCGCCGGGCTCCTCGCCGCGACGGCACCCGCGGACTCCGTCGTCCTGCTCGCCGTCGCCCTCGCCCTGCTGGGTCTGGGCTGGAACTTCGGGCTGGTGAGCGGGACCGCGATCGTCACCGACGCCGTGCCCCTCGAGCGGCGGGCCACCACGCAGGGGACCGTCGACGTCGGCATCGCCGCCGCCGGCGCGGGCGGAGGGCTGGCCTCCGGGGCCGTCGTCGCCGCGACCGGCTATCCCGCCCTCGCCCTCGTCGGCGGGATCGTGGCCCTGGCGATCGTCCCGATCGTCGCCGCCGGCTCGCGTGCCCGCCGCCGCGCGATCGCGGAGACCGGCTGAGCGCACGCCGCATCCCGGTGCCCGCTCCTGAGCGCACCGGGGATCCCGACGCGCCCGGTACCGCTCCTGGGCGCACCATGGATCCAGAACGCGTAGGAGGGGGAGCATGGGCGTCGAGCGGGAGCTGGAGAGGGCGATCGAGGAGTTGCTCGCCGCCCGCTCCGGCACCATCTGCCCGTCCGACGCCGCCCGTCGCGTCTCGTCCGACGGCTGGCGGGACCTGATGGAACCCGCCCGCGCCGCCGCCCGCCGCCTCGTCGCGCAGGGAAAGGTCGAGATCACGCAGCGCGGCGAGGTCGTCGACCCGGACAGTGCCCGCGGGCCGATCCGGATCCGTAGGGTCCGCTGAGTGAGCGACACCTACACACACGGCCACCACGACTCGGTCCTGCGCTCGCACCGCAACCGGACCGTGGAGAACTCGGCCGCCTACCTCGCGCCGCTGCTCCGGCCCGGGCTCGACCTGCTCGACGTCGGCTGCGGGCCCGGCACCATCACGCACGACCTGGCGGCGCGCGTGGCGCCGGGCCGGGTCCGCGGGATCGACGTCGTCGAGGAGCCGCTGGTCGAGGCACGCGCGGCCGGCGACGGCGTCGAGGCCGGCGCCGAGCACAGGGTCGAGTTCGCGGTCGACGACGTGTACGGGCTCACCGATCCCGACGACTCCTACGACGTCGTGCACGCCCACCAGGTCCTGCAGCACCTCTCCGACCCGGTCGCCGCGCTGCGCGAGATGCGCCGGGTCGCCCGGCCGGGCGGGGTCGTCGCCGCCCGGGACGCCGACTACGCGGCCTTCACCTGGTTCCCGCACGACGAGCGGCTCGACGCCTGGCTCGCCCTCTACCGCGCCGTCGCGCACGGCAACCACGCCGAGCCCGACGCCGGCCGCCGCCTGCTCGCCTGGGCCCGCGCGGCCGGGTTCACCGAGATCACCCCGTCCGCCTCGGTCTGGTGCTATGCCACCCCGGAGACCCGCGCCTGGTGGGGCGGGCTGTGGGCGGAGCGGATCGTGTCGTCGTCGATCGCGGGGCAGGCGGTGGAGCGGGGGCTCGCGACCCGCTCCGATCTGGAGGAGATGTCCGCGGCCTGGCGGGACTGGGCCGCGCACGACGACGGGTGGTTCCTCGTCCCCCACGGCGAGATCCTCGCAAGGGCCTGAGCATTTCCTGAACGACCGTTCGGCGACTCGTGCTGAACGAACGCTCAGCCTTCCACGGCGTAATCCTGCACGCTGAGGTGACCCGCCGACACGAGGGAGTGCTGATGGTCGACACCGACGTCGTCATCGTGGGGGCCGGGTTCGCCGGCCTGTACCAGCTGCACCGGGTGCGCGGGCTCGGGCTGCGCGCGCGGGTGTTCGAGGCCGGCAGCGGCGTGGGGGGCACCTGGTACTGGAACCGCTACCCCGGCGCGCGCTGCGACGTCGAGAGCCTCGAGTACTCCTACTCCTTCTCCCCCGAGCTGGAGCAGGAGTGGGAGTGGACCGAGCGCTACCCCGGCCAGCCGGAGATCCTCCGCTACGCCGAGCACGTCGCCGACCGCTTCGACCTGCGCCGCGACATCACCTTCGACACCCGGGTCACCCACGCCACCTGGTGCGACGACCACTGGGAGATCCGCACGGACGGCGGCGAGGAGCTCACCGCGACCTACTGCGTGTTCGCCACGGGCTGCCTGTCCATGCCGAAGGAGCCGGACCTGCCCGGCGTCGGGACCTTCGCCGGCCCGACGTACTCCACCTCGCGCTGGCCCCACGAGGGCGTCGACTTCACCGGACGCCGGGTCGTCGTGATCGGCACCGGATCGTCGGCCGTGCAGTCCATCCCCGTCATCGCGACGCAGGCCGCGCAGCTGACTGTCTACCAGCGCACCGCCAACTACGTCGTCCCCGCGCGCAACGCCCCGATGGACCCGGCGGCGCAGGCCGCGCGCAAGGCGGACTACCCCCGCTTCCGGAAGGAGGCCCGCGAGTCCCTCGGCGGCCTGCTCGGCACCCCCTCCGAGGTCTCGGCGCTCTCGGTGACACCCGAGGAGCGCACCGCGGCGTTCGACAAGGCCTGGGCGACGGGCGGGCTCGGGTCGTTCCGGCAGACCTTCGGCGACCTCGCGCTCACCCTGGAGGCCAACGACACCGTCGCCGACTACATCCGCGGCAGGATCCGCGAGATCGTCGCCGACCCGGAGACGGCCGACGCCCTCGGGCCGAAGGACCACCCCTTCGGCACCAAGCGCCCGTGCCTCGACACCGGGTACTTCGAGACCTACAACCTCCCGCACGTCCGGCTCGTCGACCTGCGGAAGACGCCGATCGTCGCGATCGAGCCGGCCGGCGTCCGCACCACCGAGGAGCTGGTCGAGGTCGACGACCTGGTCCTCGCCACCGGGTTCGACGCCATGACCGGTGCGCTGCTCGCGGTCGACATCCGCGGCCGGGACGGCGTGCGGCTGCGCGACGCATGGGCGGACGGGCCGCGCACCTACCTGGGACTGGGCGTCGCCGGCTTCCCGAACCTGTTCACCGTCACCGGGCCGGGCAGCCCGTCGGTGCTGTCGAACATGCTGGTGTCCATCGAGCAGCACGTGGACTGGATCACCGACTGCCTCGCCGCGCTCGCCGGCCGCACGATCGAGGCCGAGGAGCAGGCGCAGGAGCAGTGGACCGCGCACGTCGCCGAGGTCGGCGCGCAGACCCTGATGCACCGGGCGGACTCGTGGTACCTGGGCGCCAACGTGCCGGGCAAGCCGCGGGTCCTGCTCCCGTACGTCGGTGGGGTGGGCACGTACCGGACGATCTGCGACGGCGTGGCCGCCAGGGGTTACGAGGGCTTCCGGCTGACCGAGACCGCGTAGCCGCCACCGGTGTAGGGCTCGCGGTCCCAGGTCGCGAAGCGGTCCTCGACCGCGAGCCCGGCGTCCGTGCACCAGGCGTCGTACTCGTCGAGCCCGGGCCAGCCCACCTGCAGGGTGAACCCGGCGATCAGCCGGCCGCCCGGCGCGAGGTGCCGGGCGCTCCCGGCGATGACCCCGGCCCGCTCCCGCGCGTAGGGGATGACGTTGCCGGCCAGCACGACGACGTCGAACCGCTCCTCGATCGCCAGGTCCTCGAGCCCGCACTGGATCCAGCGCAGCTCGGGCGCCCTCGAGCGGGCGGCGGCGATCATGTCCGGGTCGGGGTCGACGCCGATCACCGCGACCCCGCGGCGGGCCAGCTCGATCCCGACGCGCCCGGTGCCGCAGCCGCCGTCGAGCACCGACGCCGGCGAGTAGGCGGCGACGAGATCGGCCTCGCCGTGGACGTTCTTCCCGGCGGCGGCCAACGCGTCCCAGCGCGCGTCGTACCCGCCGACGTCGATCGTGTCCTTCCACTGGGACCAGTTTTCGGGGAGTGGCACACCCTCACCCTAGGACGCGGTCACACGAGGGCGCGCGCCGCGAGGCGCTTGCGCAGCCACCGCCCGAGCCGCATCCCGCGGTAGTGCGGGTGCACGAGCAGGACGGTCTCCGCGCGGTCGAGGTCCCGACGGCCCCGGTCGCGCGGAGTGCGCTCCTCGTCGTGCCCCGGTGCCGACCCCTCCAGCACGGCACCGAGCCCGACGAGCGTGCCCGCCTCGTCGCGCACCACGAGGGCGGGGCCCCGGGGCGTGATCAGGAGCTGGCGCAGCTCGCGGTCGGTCCAGCTGGCGGTGTAGCTCTCCGCCGGCCGCGCGGCCAGGCAGGCGCAGAGCAGGTCCTCGACCGCGCCCACCTCGTCCCCGGTGGCGGGCTCGGCGACGAGCTCGTCGCCGGAGAGCAGGACGATGTCCCAGCGCGGCCGGACGGGCTCGAGGTCCGCCGCGCGCAGGAAGGCCTCCGCGCGGGCCTGCTCGGTGACCGTGAACGGCGCCCAGTCGCGCATCGCGACCAGCCAGCCGCCGCTCGGCGCGGGCACCGCGAGGACGTGCGGGTGGTGCGGGGGCTCGCTCGGCCGGAGCCGGACCTCGTCGGCGTGGACGAGCGCGCCCAGACCCCGGGCCAGCGCGGAGTCGTCCCCCGCGGCGGCGCCGCCGACGGCCTGCACGGCGAGGTCGAGGGCGCGGGTCGGTGCGTCGACCAGGTCGTGCGGGTCGGCGGGGGTGACGAGGACGGCGCCCGGGTCCTGCGTGCCGAGCCCCTCCCGGATGGCCCGGGCCAGTTCGTCGGCGCTGCGCGCGGACCCGACGAACATCTCGTCGACCACCGAGCGCGAGTCCTGCCCGTGCACCGCGAGCCCGAGGATGTTGCCCTCGGCGCGGGCGACGGCCCCGGTGAGCCGGGCGAGCGCGCCGGACTCGTCGGGCAGCCGCACGCGGACCTTGTGCAGCACCTGCGGGTCCTCCGGTCCGCCGCCCCGGCCACCCGGCTCCTCGTCGTGGGTCGGCTGGTCGGGCACCACGCGCAGGTGCGGCGGCGGCACGGAGCCCGCGGTCCCGTGGATCAGCGACTGGCCCGGTCCGACGGCGCGGTGCCCGACCGCCCGCAGCGCGGCCCACATCGTCACCTGGTTCGCGGTGATCACCGGCTTGCCGAGCAGGCGCTCCAGCGGGGCGATCACGTCGTACGTGGACAGGTTGGTGCAGCTGATGAACACGGCCTCGGCCTCGGGCCGGTCGGCGGCGCGCACCGCGCGCACGACCTCCTCGTAGGACACCCGCCAGATCTGGCCGAGCAGCCCCAGCCCGACACTCGCCACCGTCACGATCCCGTGCGCGGCGAGGAACTCCTCGAGCCGACGGGTGAGGTCGTCCACATAGGGCGTGACGACGGCGACTCGGCGCGCGTCGAGCGACCGCAGGCCCTCGACCAGGGCCCCGGCCGTGGTGAGCGCGTGCGGCGCGCCCGCCTCGCGGATCACCCCGGTCAGCGCGATCTCGCCCGCCGCCCCGTCGACGAAGCTGCCCGAGGTGCAGGCGTAGGCGACCACGCCGGGCTCGGGGACCAGGACGTCCCGAGTGGCCCGCCGGACCGGCTCGGGGTCCGAGATCGCCCGCGCCATCTCCGCGGTGACCGGCGACGGCACGAACGGGGTGCGCGTGACGTGCAGGGCGGCGTCGTCCGGCACCCAGCGCCAGAGCTCGCGGTCCAGCGCGAAGTCGAACGGCACGATCACACCGACCCCGGAGGTCGGCGACGGGCCGGCCGCGGCCAGGGCGTCCGCGTGCTCCCGACCACCCACCGGCTCCCCGAGGCTCTCCTGCATACCGCCACGGTGGATCTCCCGTGTGTCCGACCCGGATCCGGCGCGTTACCGGGAGGTAAGGGGGCCGGACATCACGGCGGGTCGCAGGTCAACGGCGTGCGATGTCCGCGGTGCCGGGGGCGATCCCGGTCTCCTCGGCGTGCCGGCGCAGCGCGTTCAGCGACCGGTGCTGCATCGCCCGGACGGCGCCCGGGGTGCTGCCGACGACGGCCGCGGTCTCGTCCGCGGACAGGCCGAGGGCGACCCGCAGCACCAGGACCTCGCGGGCGGTCGGGCTCAGCCGGTCCAGGGCGGGCCGCAGCCGCGCGACGTCGTCGTGCACCAGGGCCTGCTCCTCCGGCCCGGCCGCGCGGTCCGGGCGGTCCGGGACGAGGTCGGCGAGCACGGGGCTGCGCGCCGCGGCGCGGTAGGCGTCGCCCACCTCGTGCACGGCGATCCGGTGCACCAGCGCGAGGAACGGCAGCCCGCGGTCCTCGTACCGGGGCAGCGCGCCGAGCACGCCGATGCAGACCTGCTGGGCGAGGTCCTCGGCCGTCACCCCCGGGAGCACCGTCGTCATGCGGGCGCGGCAGTAGCGCAGCGCGAAGGGCCGCACGAGCCGCAGGACCTCCTCGATCGCCGCCGGGTCCCCCGCCGACGCCCGCGCCACCGTCGCCCGGTCCGGCCCGCCCGGTGGTCGCACCCCCGGCGTGTCCTCCCCCGCCGCGCCCGCCGCCGCGGCACCGGTCCCTGCTGCGCTCGTCCCCGCCGCGCTCCTCCCCGCCGCGCGCGCGCCACTCCCCCGTCTGCTCCCCCTCAGCACCACCCCTCGACCTTGGCCCGGATCGCCTGCCGGGCGGTAGGACGGCGCTGAGAGGACCCTGTGAGCCGGACGGAGGAATCGGGTTGACGCGTCCGGGGTTGGGCGAGGGGTGAAGGTCGAGATCTGGTCCGACGTCGTCTGCCCGTGGTGCGCCCTGGGCCGGCGCCGATTCGCCGCCGCGCTCGCGCGCTTCCCGCACACCGCGGAGGTCGAGGTGCGCTACCGCAGCTTCGAGCTGGACCCGGGGGCGCCCCGGCGGCACGAGGGCGACCGCGAGGAGCGGCTCGCCGCGAAGTTCGGCAGCGACCGCGCACAGGTCCGTGCGATGCACGACCGGATGACCGCGATGGGCGCGGCCGAGGGCGTGGAGTTCCGGTTCGAGCAGGCGCAGGACGGCTCGACGGTCGACGCGCACCGCCTGCTGCACCTGGCCTGGGCCGAGGGCGGACCCGCGCTGCAGGAGGCGCTGAAGGAGCGTCTGCAGCAGGGGTACTTCGCCGAGGGCGAGCCGATCGGGGAGCCGGAGGCGCTGCGCCGCCTCGCCGTCGACGCGGGGCTGTCCGCGGAGGCCGTCGAGCGCGTGCTCGGGTCGGACGAGTACCTCGACGCGGTTCGCGCCGACGAGGAGCAGGCCCGCCGCCACGGCATCACCGGCGTTCCCTTCTTCGTGGTCGACGCGACCTACGGCGCCTCCGGCGCCCAGCCCGCCGACGCCCTCCTGCAGCTGCTGGAGAAGGCGTGGGAGGAGGGGCACGCGGCCCGCTCCGCCTGAGCGTCGGGGTGATCGGGGTGTGCGCGTGTTCTGTCCGGTCAGGTCGGCAGGAGTGCATCCAGGACGGCGAGGGCGGCGTCCGGGCCGACCGGTGGCACGAGGATCGGCAGCTCCACCCCGGCCTCGCGGTAGCGCGCCAACCGCTCCCGGCACCGCGACACCGGCCCCAGCAGGCAGAAGGAGTCGAGGAGGCGGTCGCTGAGGGCGGCCCCGCCCTCACCGGCGGCCATCCGGTCGGCCTCCTCGACGAACCCCTCGGCGCGCCACATGCGGCGGAAGAACGGGAAGGTCGTGTAGAGCGCGAGGTTCTGCCGGGCGAGGTCCCGCAGGGCGGGCAGGTCCTCGCCCACGTAGACCGGGATCCCGAGCGTCACCTCGAGGTGCCCGAGCTGTGGGGCCCGGCGGCGTCCGCGGTCGATCACCTCGCGGCTGCGCTCCACCCGCTCCGGCGACCAGAACGTCGGCATGATCCCGTCCGCGTTCTCGGCGGCCCGCTCCACGGCCCGCATCCCGAGCGTCGCGTGGTGGACCGGCACGGCGACCGGCGCCGGTTGCTGCGGCAGGTGCGTGACCGGGCCCTTCCCGGCCAGCCAGTCCCGCAGCTCCGCGGTGTACCGCACCAGGTCGCCGGCCGGGTCGGCCATGGCGATGCCGAGCGCGGCGTTGACCGGCTGGTGGCTCACGCCCAGCCCGAGCACGAAGCGGCCGCCCGTGTCGTCGGCGAGCAGCGCGGCGCCCTTCGCGAGCGTGAACGAGTGGCGCAGGTAGATGTCGGCCACCCACGTGCCGACCCGGATCCGGCTCGTCGCACCGCCCATCACCGCGACCGTGGCGAGCGAGTCGCTGTTGACCTCGGTGCTCAGCACGGCCGAGAAGCCCGCGTCCTCCGCGGCGCGCGCCACGGTGCGCACGTCGGCGGCCCGCCAGCCCGCGCCCGGGATCACCGCCACCCCGATCGGCTCCGTCGCCATGCCCCGATCGTCCCGCCGGCGAGGTGGACCCGGCCATACGCGGACCTGCGTACCCGGCCGTCGACGTCGGGGGTCGGGGTGCGGATCCCCGGACGACGCGGACGGCCCGGGCCCAACGGCTCTTCTCGGCCGGATCGGCTCACCGGAGCCTGGCCGACGGAGGTACCGGATGGCCAGTGGCAACCGCGCTCGGTCGATCGAGTGGCCGTACGCGCTGAAGCGGCGGATGTACCGGGGCGGGCGCCCGGGCCGGCTCGCACGGGCGATGAACCATGTGGCGGCCGCGACCACCTGGTGTCCCTGGCGGGCGAGTCGGAATGGGTGCGCAACCTGCGCGCGGCCGGGGGCGAGGCCGTGCTCCGGCACGGCGACGCCCGACGGGTGCGGCTGACCCCGGTGGCGGTGCCCGACCGCGCGCCGATCCTGCACGCGTTCCTGCAGCGTCGCGCGCTGACCCGCTCCCCCGCGCGGGCGGCTCGGTACTACTTCGGGCTGCCGCCCCACCCGTCGGTCGAGCAACTCGCGCCCCTGGCCGAGCGCTACCCCGTCTTCGCGGTCCAGGACGCGTGACCGCCTGCCGGACAGGCGGGCGACCCACGGACCTGCGTAGTCAGCCCTCGGCGTCGACCCCGGGCAGGTAGTCGGTCGACCCCTCGCCGTAGAGGGCGACGAGACCGGCGGAGATCCACACGAGGGCGGCGAGGTAGTCGTCCCCCAGCTCCTCGGCGACCGGCCCGATCGCCTCGGCCCGGTCGGCGTCGGAGCCGAGGATCCCGATCACGCGGTCGACGGCGGCCGCGGGCTCCTCGCCGAGGGTCGAGCGGACCCACTCCGGCACGCGGGTGCGGGCGGCCGCCGGGATCGGGCGCGGGCCGCGGTTGGCCAGCCACCCGAGCAGCACGGCGAAGGCGAGGGCCTGGGCGGGCGACCCGCCCGGGTCGTCCGCGTCCCGCTCCGGCGGCGCGACCTCGCCGTCCGACGCCACCAGGCACCGGACCTCCTCCCGCGCCGGCTCGGGCGAGGACGAGGCCAGGGTGTCCGCGACGGCCCGCCGCACCCGGTCGTCGATGATCTCGAGGACCAGCTCGTCCTCCCCGGCCTCGGCGAGCGCGTCGACGTTGCCCTCGAGGACCTCGAGCCACTCGGGGTTGCCGTCGTAGGGGCCGACCGCGCGGACCGTGCGGATCTCGGCGACGGCGTAGCGCATCTCCTCGACGGCCTCGAGCTCCTCGGCGAGGCCCTGCCCGAGGTCGTCCGGCCCCGCTCCGTACTCGTCGAGCCCGGGCAGCGTCGTGATCGGCCGGAGCGGCTCGTGCCCGCGCCCGGCCTTCTTCCGCCGCGCGGCGACCTTCGCCGCCCGCTTCTGGCCCCGCGACTGCTGCTTCTTCCCCACACCGCTCCTCGTGCGCGTTCCGGCGCCCGTCACTGCGGGGTGCAGACCGCCCCCTGCGCCGCCGACCCCACGAGTCTCGCGTACTTGGCCAGCACACCCCGACGCCGCCCCGGGTCGCGCGGCGCCCAGTCGGCGCGGCGCTTCTCCAGCTCCTCCTCCGGCAGGTCCAGGTCGAGGGTCCGGGTCGTCATGTTCAGCACGATCGGGTCGCCGTCCTGCACCAGGGCGATCGGGCCGCCGTCGGTCGCCTCGGGGGCGACGTGCCCGATGCACAGGCCGGTCGTCGCCCCGGAGAACCGGCCGTCGGTGACCAGCAGCACCTCCTTGCCCAGCCCGGCGCCCTTGATCATCCCGGTGACGGCGAGCATCTCCCGCATCCCCGGGCCGCCGCGCGGGCCCTCGTACCGGATCACCACGACGTCACCGGGGACGACGGTGCCGTCGCCGACGGCGTCGAGGGCGCCCTGCTCGCCGTCGAACACCCGCGCGCGGCCGCGGAACTCCGCGGCGTCGAACCCGGCGCTCTTCACCACGGCGCCGTCGGGGGCGAGCGAGCCGCGCAGGATGGTGATCCCGCCCGTCGGGTGGATGGGGTCGTTCATGGCGTGGAGCACGGTGCCGTCGAGGCCGGGCGGGTCGATCTCCGCGAGGTTCTCGGCGACCGTGCGCCCGGTGCAGGTGAGGGCGTCGCCGTGGAGGAGACCGGCGTCGAGCAGCGCCTTCATGACGACGGGCACGCCGCCGACCTGGTCGACCGTGCTCATCACGTGCGCGCCGAAGGGCTTGACGTCCGCGAGGTGCGGGACCCGGTCGCCGATGCGGTTGAAGTCGTCGAGCTCCAGCGGCACCCCCGCCTCGGCGGCGATGGCGAGCAGGTGCAGCACGGCGTTGGTCGACCCGCCGAAGGCCAGGACGACCGCGATCGCGTTCTCGAACGCCTCCCGCGTCATGATCTGCCGGGCGGTGATCCCCTTCTCCAGCAACCCGACCACGGCCTCACCGGACGCCCGGGCGATCCCGTCCCGCCGCCGGTCGACCGCGGGCGGGCTGGCCGAGCCCGGCAGCGCCATGCCGAGCGCCTCGGCCGCGCTGGCCATCGTGTTCGCGGTGTACATGCCGCCGCACGCGCCCTCGCCGGGGCAGATCGCCCGCTCGATCTCGGCCAGCTCCTCGCGGCTGATCAGGCCGCGCGCGCAGGCCCCGACGGCCTCGAACGCGTCGGCGATGTTGACCTCGCGGCCGTCGACGTGCCCGGGCAGGATCGACCCGGCGTAGACGAACACGCCGGCCAGGTCGAGCCGGGCCGCGGCCATCAGCATGCCGGGCAGGGACTTGTCGCAACCGGCGAGCAGGACGGTGCCGTCGAGCCGCTCGGCCTCGACGACCGTCTCCACGGAGTCGGCGATGATCTCGCGACTGACCAGCGAGTAGTGCATGCCGACGTGGCCCATCGAGATGCCGTCGGACACCGAGATCGTGCCGAACTCCATCGGGTAGCCGCCGGCGCGGTGCACGCCCTCCTTCGCCGCCTGCGCCAGGCGCTGCAGCGACAGGTTGCACGGGGTGATCTCGTTCCAGCTCGACGCGATGCCGATCTGCGGCTTGGCGAAGTCCGCGTCGCGCATCCCGACGGCCCGGAGCATGCCCCGGGCGGCCGTGCGCTCGATGCCGTCGGTGACCTGGCGGGACCGGGGCTTCAGATCGGGCATGGCGGCGCTCCTCGTCGATGGCGGTACGTGGTGGGCGGCGTGGTGCTCGCGAGGTCATCGTGCCCCCGAACGCGTTCCGCGGCAGCCCTGGGGACCGCGTGACCGAGGGGGACGATCCGGACTCCGGGTACGTCCGGTCGACTTGCGGTCACGCCCCGTCACCAGTATCGCGCGGCGTCGTTGCCGCTTCGGGAACGGGCGAAGGGACGACGAGACGATGGCACGACACGCCTGGCGCGCCGAGGGCCGCCGGCGACGCATCACGGGGCTCGCCGCGGCCGGAGCGCTCACCGCGCTGCTCGGCGGCGCGGCTCTCACCGGCGCGGCGTTCGCCGACGACGGGCACCACGACGGGCACCGGAACCAGACGGGCGGCACCCCCTGCTCGGAGCAGGCGCGGGCGTGCGTCGACCTCGCCCACGACCAGGCCTGGCTGATCCACGACGGGAAGATCACCCGCGGGCCGGTCGGCATCTCGCACGGCGGGCAGGGCAAGGAGACCCCGACCGGGGACTTCGAGGTGCAGTGGAAGGACAAGGACCACAGGTCCGCCGAGTTCAACGACGCCCCGATGCCGTACTCGGTGTTCTTCGCCGACGGCGGCATCGCCTTCCACGAGGGCAACCCGCAGAACCCGTCCGCGGGCTGCGTCCACCTCGGCCACGACGACGCCGTCGCCTGGTTCGAGGACCTGGAGGTCGGCGACACGGTCGAGATCCACTAGCGCGGACGGTCGCCACGCGACCGGCCGCCCCACGGCACGCGGAAGGGCCCCGCACCTCGGGAGAGGTGCGGGGCCCTTCGGCCGTGCGCGGGTCAGTCCGTGAACCGGTCCGGGGACTAGTTCGTGGCGCGGTCCCGGCGGACGTTGGCCCGCCGGCCCTTCAGCGTGGTGACGCCGCGCAGCGAGCGCAGCACGTCGTCCGCCGCGTGCTCGGGGATCTCGACCAGCGAGTGCCGCTCGTGGATCTGGATGGCCCCGATGTCCCGGCCGGAGAGCCGCGACTCGTTGGCCAGCGCCCCGACGATGTCCTGCGGGCGGATGCCCGCGGCCCGGCCGGCGGAGACGAACAGCCGCGTCGCGCCGGCCTTCGGCGGCCGCGCGCCCTGGCCGCGGCCACCGGGACGACCCTCGCGCGGGCCGCGGTCGCTCCGCTCGCGGGGGCCCCGGCCCTCGCGGGGCGCGGACAGCGTGGGGATGTCGACCTCGTCGTCCGCCGTGGTGGTGCCCGCCCGGGCGAGCCGGACGGCCGCGGCCGCCACGTCCGCCGGGTCGAACTCCGCCGCCAGCGACTCGATCATGGCCCGGACGCCGTCCGGGTCGGAGTCCGCGTCCGCCCGAAGGTCGGCGACGATCTGCTCCCGCAGCTGCCCGCGGGTGCGCTCGAGGCGGGCCTGCTTGAGGTCCGCGACGGTGGGCACCGGGGCGACCGGCACGCTCTTGCCGATCAGCCGCTCGATGTTGCGCAGGTGCCGGATCGCCCCGGAGGGCACCAGCGTGATCGCGACGCCCTCCCGACCGGCCCGGCCGACCCGGCCGATGCGGTGCACGTAGGCCTCGGGCGACTTCGGCACGTCGTGATTGACCACGTGCGTGAGCTGCTCGATGTCCAGCCCGCGGGCGGCGACGTCCGTCGCGACCAGCAGGTCCGTGCGCCCGGAGCGCAGCCGCTCGACCACGCGGGTGCGGTGCTCCTGGTCCATGCCGCCGTGCAGCGCCTCGGCCCGCAGCCCGCGGGCGGTGAGGGTCTCGGTGACGGCGTCGACGTCCGCCCGGGTGCGGCAGAACACGATCGCCGCGGTGGGCCGCTCGAGCTCCAGGATCCGGCCGAGCGCGGTCGTGGTGTGGGTGCGCGGCACCATGTAGGCGGTCTGCCGCACGCGTGGCGCCTCGCCGGCCGGGACCTCCTCGCGGGCGATGCGCACGGTCACGGGGTCGCGCAGGTACTCGCGGGCCAGCGACTCGATGCGCCGCGGCATGGTGGCGGAGAACAGCACCGCCTGCCGCGTGTCCGGCGTGGCCTGGAGAATCGTCTCGATGTCCTCGGCGAAGCCCATGTCGAGCATCTCGTCGGCCTCGTCGAGGACGACGGTCTCGAGCGCGTCCAGCGACAGGGCGCCGCGGTTCATCAGGTCGATCGCGCGGCCCGGGGTGGCCACGACGACGTCGACCCCGCGCTTGAGGGCGCCGAGCTGCGGTCCGATCGGGGCGCCGCCGTACACGGCGAGCACCCGGGTGCCGATCTCGGAGCCGTAGCGGGTGATCGCGTCGTTGACCTGCATGGCCAGCTCGCGGGTCGGCGCAAGGACCAGGCCGTACGGGCGGCGCTCGCCGTCGCGGTCGGTCTCGCTCAGGCGCTGCAGCATGGGCAGCGCGAAGGCGGCGGTCTTGCCGGTGCCGGTGGCCGCCTGACCCAGCAGGTCGCGGCCCTGAACCAGGGAGGGGATGGCCTCGGCCTGGATCGGGCTGGGGCTCTCGTAGCCGAGCTCGGCCAGCACGCTCAGGATGCCGGGGGCCAGGCCCAGCTCGGCGAAGGCGGTACCGGCGTCCTCGGCGTCCTCGCTGTCGGAGGCGAGGTCGTTCTCGAACTCCGTGATGTCGTCGGTGTCGTTCTCGGGCAGGTCCAGCAGAGTGCTCACTCAAGTCCTCGTCGCAGCGGGGTGCCCGGCCGACATCCGGACGGACGGCGCACCCGCGGGGAAGCCCGCGGGCCCGGAGCGGCTCGGTACCGCCTGAGAAGGACCATGGGGCTCTCGGCTGACGTCATCGCTGACAGCCGACAGGACCCATTGTCACACGTCGGGTCGCGGGGGGATCACGGCGGCCGGTGGTGCCGTCCGCCACCCTGTGCAACAGGACCCCCGGCGACGATGTTCCCCGCTGTGCTCCCGGCCGCGCCGGACGTGCCGCCGATCACGATTCCACCTGCGGTTCACCCCTGCCGGGGAACCTCGGACGGGTGACCCTCTCGCTGCCCCCGGACCTGCGCACCCCGGCCAACCTGCGTGACGTCGGTGGCCTGCCCACCGTCGACGGGCGCCGCCTTCGCGCCGGCGAGTACCTGCGCAGCGACGCCCCCCAGTTCGGCGACGTCACGCCCCTCGTCCCCGGCACCGTCGTCGACCTGCGGTCCCGGGCGGAGACCCGCGGGCGCACGCACCCGCTGGCCCGGACGGCCGAGGTCCACGAGGTGCCGCTCGGCGCCTCGCTCGCGCCCGAGGTCGTCGCGGCCGTTCCCGCCCACGAGCGCGACATCGCCTGGGCCTACCGGCTGCTCGTCACCGAGGCCGCCCCGGAGCTGGCCCGGATCGTGCGGATCGTCGCGCGCTCGCGCGGGCCGGTGCTGGTGCACTGCGCGGCGGGCAAGGACCGCACCGGGATCGTGACGGCCGTGGTGCTCGGGGTCGTCGGCGTGCCGCGCGAGCACGTGGTGGCCGACTACCTGCGCACGAACCAGAACCTCGAGCGGCTGTGGGCGCGGCTGGAGGCCACCGGCGTCCCGATGCCGGACGACGTCGAGGGCCTGCTCGGCGTCGACCGCGCCGCCCTGGAGGCGGTGCTCGACGAGATGGACGCCCACCCCGACGGGATCCGCGGCCACCTGCTGGACCACGGCACGGACCCCGACGACCTCGACCTGCTCACCCGCCGCCTCGTCGCCTAGCCGCCCGCATGCACGAACGGCACTCTCGCTCACACCTAGTGAGCGAGAGTGCCGTTCGTGCTGCTCAGCGGGTCACTTGAAGCCGGCACGCTTGAGGGCGTCCGCCATCGCGTTGTTCAGCGGGGCGGGCTTCTCCTGCCGGTTGCGCTGGCCGCCCTGCCGGCCGCCCTGGCCCTGCCGGCCCTGACCACCCCGGCCGCCCTGACCACCCTGACCACCCTGACCACCCTGACCACCCTGACCACCCTGGCCACCCTGGCCGCCGCGTCCGCCCTGGCCGCCCTGGTTCCGGCCGCCACCCTGGCGGTCCCGGTCGCCGCGCTGGCGGTCCCCGCCGCCGCGCTGCCGGCCGCCGCCGGCGCCGCCCTTGCCCGGCTCGTCGTCCAGGCGCAGGGTCAGCGAGATCCGCTTCCGGTCCTCGTCGACGTCGAGCACCTTGACCTTGACGACGTCGCCGGACTTCACGACCTCGCGCGGGTCCGACACGAACTGGCTGGACATCGCCGAGACGTGCACGAGCCCGTCCTGGTGCACGCCGACGTCGACGAACGCACCGAACGCGGCGACGTTCGTCACCACGCCCTCGAGCACCATGCCCGGGCGCAGGTCCGCGATCTTGTGGACGCCCTCGGCGAAGGTGGCCGTGCGGAAGGCCGGGCGGGGGTCGCGGCCCGGCTTCTCCAGCTCGGCGAGGATGTCGGTGACGGTCGGCAGCCCGAACCGGTCGTCGACGAACCGCTGGGGCTGCAGGTTCTTCAGCTTCGTGCTGTTGCCGATGAGCTCGTCGATGCCGACCTTGGCCGCGTCGACCATCTTCCGGACCACCGGGTAGGCCTCGGGGTGCACGCCGGAGACGTCGAGCGGCTCGTCGCCGCCCCGGATCCGGAGGAAGCCGGCGCACTGCTCGAAGGCCTTCGGGCCCAGCCGCGGGACGTCGACGAGCGCGGTCCGGGTGCGGAAGGGCCCGTTGGCGTCCCGGTGGCCCACGATCGCCGCCGCCAGGGACTCGCTGATGCCCGACACCCGGCGCAGCAGCGGGGCGGAGGCGCTGTTGAGGTCCACGCCGACGGCGTTCACACAGTCCTCGACGACCGCGTCGAGCGAGCGGGACAGCGACGCCTCGGGCAGGTCGTGCTGGTACTGCCCCACGCCGATGGACTTCGGGTCGATCTTCACCAGCTCGGCGAGCGGGTCCTGCAACCGGCGGGCGATGGAGACCGCGCCGCGCAGCGACACGTCCAGGTTCGGCAGCTCGGCCGACGCGTACGCCGAGGCCGAGTAGACCGACGCGCCCGCCTCGCTGACCACGACCTTGGTCATCTTCAGGCCGGGGTTCATCGCCACGAGCTCACCCGCGAGCTTGTCCGTCTCCCGGGAGGCGGTGCCGTTGCCGATCGCGATCAGCTGGACGCCGTGCGCCGTGGCCAGCTTCGTGAGCGTGGCCAGCGCCCCGTTCCAGTCCTTCCGCGGCTCGTGCGGGTAGACGGTGTCGGTGGCGACGACCTTGCCGGTCGCGTCGACCACGGCGACCTTCACGCCGGTGCGCAGGCCCGGGTCCAGGCCCATCGTCGCCCGGGTCCCGGCGGGCGCGGCGAGCAGCAGGTCGCGCAGGTTGGAGGCGAAGACGCCGATCGCGCCCTCCTCCGCGGCGGTGCGCAGCCGGACCCGGATGTCGATGCCCAGGTGGAGCAGGATGCGCGTGCGCCAGGTCCAGCGCACCACGTCGTTGAGCCACCGGTCCGCGGGTCGCCCCTGGTCGGAGATGCCCACGTGGGCGGCGATCAGGGTCTCCCAGTCCGTGCGCACGCCCGGCTCGGCCGGCTCGGCGTCGGGCTCCAGCGAGACGTCGAGGATCTCCTCCTTCTCGCCGCGGAACACCGCCAGGATGCGGTGGCTCGGCAGCGAGGTGAACGGCTCGGAGAAGTCGAAGTAGTCGGCGAACTTCGCGCCCTCGGTCTCCTTGCCCGGGCGGACCTTGGAGACCAGCACGCCGCGGCTCCACATCCGCTCGCGCAGGCCACCGATGAGGTCGGGCTCCTCGGAGAACCGCTCGACGAGGATCGCGCGGGCGCCCTCGAGCGCGGCGGCGGCGTCCGCGACGTTCTCCCCGAGGTACTTCGCCGCCTCCTCCTCGGGGATGAGCGTCGGGTCGGCGAGCAGCGCGTCGGCGAGCGGCTCGAGGCCGTTCTCCCGGGCGATCATGGCCTTGGTGCGGCGCTTGGGCTTGTACGGCAGGTAGACGTCCTCGAGCCGGGCCTTCGACTCGGCCGCCAGGACCTGCTGCTCCAGCTCGGGGGTGAGCTTGCCCTGCTTGCGGATCTCCTCGAGGACGGCGGTGCGCCGCTCCTCCAGCTCGCGCAGGTAGCGCAGCCGCTCCTCGAGGGTACGGAGCTGGGCGTCGTCCAGCCCGCCCGTGGCCTCCTTCCGGTAGCGCGCCACGAACGGGACGGTCGACCCCTCGTCGAGGAGGTCGACGGCCGCGGCGACCTGGTGCCGCCGGACGCCCAGCTCGTCGGCGATGCGCTGCTCGATCGACGGCTGGGCGGGGCTCTGGACCGGGGACTGCTGCGGGGCCGACGCCGCCCGGGCGGGGGCCGCGGGGGCCGCTGCGGGAACCGAACCTGTCACTCCCCCATCCTCCCCGGGCGCCCCCCGGCCCGGTACGGGTGGGGTCGGGTCCGGCGCCGGGCAGGCCGGCCGGAGGCCGCGGACCGCGGCCGATCAGGCGAAGGTGACCTGGCCCGTGATGCTCGGGTCGGCGCCCGGCACGCCGCAGACCAGGTCGGAGCCGTCCGGCTTGCCCGTCGCGACCACCGGCGCGCCGGCGAACGCGGGGCGGCGCAGCCGGTAGGAGAACTCCGCGACCTGGCGGTCCGGCGCGAACCGGCGGGGCAGCTCCAGCAACATCAGCGCGAGCAGCGGCCCGTGCACCACCAGCCCCGGGAAGCCCTCGACCTCGCGGGTGTAGGGCAGGTCGTGGTGGATGCGGTGGGCGTTGTAGGTCAGCGCGCTCATCCGGAACAGCAGCACCTCGTCGGGGCGCAGCACGGCCTGCCACTCCCCCGGCGCGGCCGGCTCGGGCTCGCGCGGCTCCGGGGCCGTCGGGGCCGCGGCGCGCTCGGCGCCGGGCTCCTGCTCCCGGTAGACGACGTCGTGCTCCTCGACCTGGGCCACCTCGCCCTCGCGCAGGTACTCGTGGGCCAGGGTCACGAAGAGCATGTCCCCGGAACGCCCCGACTTCGGCGTGACCGACCTCAGCGCGCTGCGCCGCACCACGTCGTCCCCGACACGCAGCGGGGAGTGCACGGTGAGCCGCCCGCCCGCGAACATGCGCCGCCGGTTCGGGATCGGCGGCAGGAAGTGCCCCTCCCGCGGGTGCCCGTCCTCGCCGAGCTCGGAGGTGGCCGGGCGCTCCAGGAAGTGGAACGCGGTCCACAGCGGCGGGAGCGCGGTCGAGCCCTGGCCCGTGGCGTCGATCGGCGAGGGCTGGTCGAGGAGGCCCGCGAAGGCGTCGGACGGGGTGCGGTCCAGCACCTCGCGCACCTCGACCGGTCCCGGCTCCCAGCCCTCGACGTACTCGGCGATGCCCATGATCCTCCTGTCTGCCGTTTCTCGCTGGTCGGCGCGGGTCGTGCGTGGCGGGTGCGCTCTAGGGGCGCTCGGCGCTCACGGGTTCGAGGAGCGCCACGGACTCCAGGTGGTGCGTCATCGGGAAGGCGTCGAAGGAGCGCAGGGCCGTGAGGGCGTAACCCCGGTCGGCGAAGAGCTTCACGTCCCGGCCCAGGGCGGCGGGGTCGCAGGCCACGTACACGATGCGCTCCGGCCCCCGCGCGCACAGCTCCTCGACCATCGCCTTGCCCAGCCCCTTGCGCGGCGGATCGGCGACGACGACCGCCGGGTCGGGCAGCTCGGTGATCACCCGCTCCACGCGGCCGGAGCGGAAGGCGACCTGCGGCAGGTCGCGCAGCGCGCGCTCGCCGTCCGCCACGGCCTGCCGCGCCGACTCGACGACCGTCACCGCGCCCTCGGGTCCCACCTGCCCGGCCAGCACCGCCGCGAACAGCCCGACGCCGCCGTACAGGTCCCACGCGGTCCCGCCGGCGGGCGCCGCGGCCCACTCCCGCACCACCTCGACGAGGGTGTCGGCCAGCTCGGGGTGCACCTGCCAGAAGGCCCCGGGCGACAGCTGCCAGTCACGCCCGGCGGCGTGCTGCACGGAGGTGCTGCGCTCCCCCGGCGGCACGCCCGAGCCCAGGTGCCGCTCGCCGTGCGCGTCGACCGCCACCTCGATCTCGTCGCCGGGCCGCCACCGCCGCTCGAGCAGGTCGTCGAGCAGCCCGGCGGGCGCGAGCAGGCAGTCCGAGATCGGGACGACCTCGTGGCTGTGGTGGGCGCGCAGCCCGGCCCGGCCCTCGTCGTCGACCGCCAGGCGCAGCCGCTGCCGCCACCCCAACGGCCCGCCCGGCAGCTCCTCGACCTCGACCGTCTCGGCGAGCCCGCCGCTCAGGCCGCCGAGGCGGGTGAGCTGCTCGCGCAGCACGGTGGTCTTCAGCGCCCGCTGCGCGGGCGGGGCGACGTGCTGGAAGTCGCACCCCCCGCAGCCGCCGGCGCGCGCCCACGGGCACGGGGCCGGCACCCGGTCCGGCGAGGCCTCCAGCACGGAGATCGCGTCGGCGAGGCAGAACGACCCGCCCTGGTCCTCGGTCACCACCGCCCGGACCCGCTCGCCGGGCAGCGCGTGCCGCACGAACAGCACACGGCCCTCGTGCCGGGCCACGCAGTGCCCGCCGTGGGCGACCGGGCCGACCTCCAGCTCGAGGACGCGGTCGGTCCAGTCCAGGGTGCGCTCAGCGGACCGGGTCACCGGTGTCCTTCCTCGAGGTCGCGTCCGGGTGGCCGGGGGTGTCGCGGGTGCCGGTGCTGCGGGTGGCGCTCGGCGTCTGCTCGCCGGGCAGCTGTTCCATGGACGGGTAGCCGCGGCGCGAGGCACCGGGCGCGAAGTGCGGCGAGAGCGGGTGCGCGGCGGCGGAGGAGGCCAGCTGCCAGGGCACGCTCGTGACCATCACTCCCGGCTGGAACAGCAGCCGGCTCTTCAGTCGCAGCGCGGACTGGTTGTGCAGCAACTGCTCCCACCAGTGCCCCACGACGTACTCCGGGATGTACACCGTCACGACGTCCCGCGGGTTGTCCGAGCGGATGCGCTTGACGTAGTCCAGGACCGGGCGCGTGATCTCGCGGTACGGCGACTCGACCACCTTGAGCTTCACCGGGATCTTCCGCTTGCCCCAGTCGCTGACCAGCTTCTTGGTGTCGGCGTCGTCGACGTTGACGGTCACCGCCTCCAGGACGTCCGGCCGCGTCGCCCGGGCGTACGACAGCGCCCGCAGCGTGGGCTTGTGCAGCGTGGACACCAGCACGACGGCGTGGTTGCGCGAGGGCATCACCGTGTCCGACTCGCCCGCCACCAGCTCCGCCGACACCCGGTCGTAGTGCTTCTGGATCGTGACCATGAGCAGGAAGAACCCGCCCATCGCCACGATCGTGATCCAGGCGCCCAGGGTGAACTTCGTGATCAGGACGGTGAGCAGCACCAGCCCCGTCATGATCGCGCCGAAGCCGTTGATCGTCTGCGAGCGGCGCATCCGGGCCCGTTCGCGCGGCTCCGTGGTCGAGGCGAGCTCGCGGTTCCAGTGTCGGACCATGCCCGCCTGGCTGAGCGTGAACGACACGAAGACGCCGACCGTGTACAGCGGGATCAGCCGGGTGACCTCGGCCTGGAAGCCGATCACCAGCACGACCGCGAACGCCGCGAGGATCACGATGCCGTTCGAGAAGGCCAGCCGGTCGCCGCGGGTGTGCAGCTGGCGGGGCAGGAAGCGGTCCTGGGACAGGATGGAGCCCAGCACCGGGAAGCCGTTGAACGCGGTGTTCGCGGCCAGGACCAGGATCAGCGCCGTCATGATCACGACGAAGAAGAAGCCGGGCCGGAAGCCGGAGAACACGGCGTCGGCCAGTTGGGCCACCATCGTCTGCTGCTCGTAGCCCGGTGGCGCGTCGGGGAACTGGCGGGAGGGGTCCTCGGCGATCTGCACGCCGGTGAGCCGGCCCAGCGCGATCAGCCCCATGAACATCGTCACGGAGATCAGCCCGAGCAGCAGCAGCGTGGTCGCGGCGTTGCGCGACTTCGGCTTGCGGAAGGCCGGGACGCCGTTGGAGATCGCCTCGACACCGGTCAGCGCCGCGGCGCCCTGGGTGAACGAGCGCAGGATCAGCAGCACCAGCGCCAGGCCGGTGAAGGTGTCGCCCTCGGCCACGAGGTGCAGGTTCGTGCTCGCCGTCTCGACGTCCTGGCCGAGGATCAGCACCCGGGTCAGGCCCCAGACGATCATGGTGCCGATGCCCAGCATGAACAGGTAGACCGGCACGGCGAAGGCGGTCCCGGCCTCCCGGATGCCCCGCAGGTTGATCGCGGTGAGCACGGTGATCGCGAGCACCGCGAACAGCACCTTGTGCTCGGCGACGAACGGGATCAGCGCGCCGACGTTGGCCGCGGCCGCCGAGATCGACACCGCGACGGTGAGGGTGTAGTCGACGAGCAGGGCGCTCGCCACGGTGAGCCCGGCCTTGCGGCCGAGGTTGACCGTCGCCACCTCGTAGTCGCCGCCGCCCGACGGGTAGGCGTGCACGTTCTGCCGGTAGCTGGTGACCACCGTGAGCAGCACGACGACGACCGCGAGGCCGATCCACGGGGACAGCGCGTACGAGGTGACCCCGGCCACGGACAGGGTCAGGAAGATCTCCTCGGGCGCGTAGGCGACCGAGGACATGGCGTCGGAGGCGAACACCGGCAGCGCGATGCGCTTGGGCAGCAGCGTGCTGCGCAGCCGGTCACTGCGCTGGGGGCGACCGACCAGGATGCGCTTGACGGCGACGCCGAGCTTGGACACGTCCGAAGCCTATGCTCTGCTCGGCGGACCTACGCGATAGCGTGCGCCGACGACGAGCCGCGGTCCCCACGGGACGGACGCGTCGCCACGTGAGGCCGAGCGAGCCCGGGAGGGCCCATCCGATGTACGTCGTGATCATGGGATGCGGCCGCGTCGGCGCGTCCCTCGCCGCCGGGCTCGAGCGCCTCGGTCACGAGGTCTCCGTCATCGACCGGGACGTGCAGGCCTTCCGCCGGCTCGGCACGGACTTCCGGGGCCGCCAGGTCGTCGGGTTCGGGTTCCACCGGGACGTGCTGATCGAGGCCGGGATCGAGAAGGCCGACGCGTTCGCCGCCGTCTCCTCGGGTGACAACTCCAACATCCTGTCCGCCCGGGTGGCCCGGGAGACCTTCGGCGTGGAGCGGGTCGTCGCGCGGATCTACGACGCCAAGCGCGCCGCGGTCTACGAGCGGCTGGGCATCCCCACCGTCGCCACCGTGCCGTGGACCACGGACCGGTTCATGCGCATGGTGCTGCCCGACGGCGTCGCGACGGCCTGGCGCGAGCCCGCCGGGACCGTCGCCATCCTGCCCCTGCCGCTGCACGAGGACTGGGTCGGTCGCCCGATCCGCGAGCTGGAGGAGGCGACGAACTCGCGGGTGGCGTTCGTCGTCCGGTTCGGCACCGGCGTGCTGCCCACTCGCGAGACGGCCGTGCAGGCCGACGACGTCGTCTACGTGGCGGCGGTCTCGGGCACGGTCTCCGACGTCACGGCCGCGGCGGCCGCACCGCCCGCCGACTCCTGAACAACCGAGAGGGCGTGAGGTCATGAGGGTCGCCATCGCCGGGGCCGGCGCCGTCGGCCGCTCCATCGCGCGGGAGCTGGTGGAGAACAAGCACCAGGTCATGCTCATCGAGCGCGACCTCGGCCAGATCGACCCCGCCTCCGTGGAGGAGGCGGAGTGGGTGCACGCCGACGCCTGCGAGCTCCAGACACTCGAGGACGCCGGCATCGAGAGCTGCGACGTCGTGATCGCCGCGACCGGGGACGACAAGGTCAACCTGGTCGTCTCGCTGCTCGCCAAGACCGAGTTCGCGGTGCGCCGGGTGGTCGCGCGGGTCAACGACCCGCGCAACGAGTGGCTGTTCGGGGAGAACTGGGGCGTCGACGTCTCGGTCTCCACCCCGCGGCTGCTCGCCGCGCTGGTCGAGGAGGCCGTGGCCGTCGGCGACCTGGTCCGGCTGCTCACCCTGCGCCAGGGTCAGGCCAACCTCGTCGAGGTCACGCTGCCCAACCACACCCGGCTCGCCGGGCGTCCGGTGCGGGACCTGGCGCTGCCGCCGGACTCGGCACTGGTCACGATCCTGCGCGGCGGTCGGGTGATCGTCCCGCAGGCCGACGACGCACTCGAGCCGGGCGACGAGCTGCTGTTCGTCGCGACGGCCGCCGTCGAGGAGGAGATCCGGGCGGCGGTCGTCGAGGCCTGAGGAGTCGCCGCCGTCCTGGCCGACCGGAACCGCTCTCAGCCGGCGGGGGCGCGTTCGGCGCGACGGACGGCGACGACCGTCCCGACGATCGCCAGGCCGAGCAGCGGATAGCCCATGGCCAACCGGGCGATGCCGAGCCAGGTCTCCTCGTCGGCGTTGTACAGCCAGCCCTGCACCACGAGGCGGGCCGCGAACACGAGCGCCCACAGCGCGCTGGCCCAGCTGTAGGCCCTGAGCATCCGCGGGTTCTGCCGCCAACCCTGGCCGTGGCCGTTCACGGCGTGCCAGATCACGCCGGCGAGCGGCCACCGCACCACGATCGACACCAGGAAGGCGAGCCCGAGCGCGGCGCTGTAGAGCAGGCCGGGCAGGTAGAAGCCGCGGGCCTCGCCGGTGCGGTAGGCGATGAAGGCGCACACGGCCACGCCGAACAGCCCGGACACCGCGGGCTGCAGCGGCTGCCGGCGGGCGATGCGGAACAGCGCCACCAGCACACCGGCCACTACGGCCGCGATCAGCGCGGGCTTGAGCTCGAACAGGACGTTGGCGACGACGAAGACCGCCACCGGCACCGTCGACGCGACGATGCCCGAGACGCCGCCCATCTGCTCCATGAGCGTGGGCCTGCGCCCGGACTCCCCGGCGCTTCCGGCGTCCGTGCCGTCCGTGGCGCTCGTGACCTCGTCCGACGCATCGGCACGGTCCGCGGCGGGCCCGTCGCCGACGCGCGGGATCGGGCCCGTCTCGGAGTCGTGGTCCGCCGGCTCGCCGGCCACCCGCGGCATGCGGGTGGTCGGCGGGTCCCCCTCGGGACCCGGCGTCACTGCGCCTGGCAGATCTCGTAGTACGGGTTGTACAGGACCTTGCGCCCGTCCCGGACCGAGATCCGGCCGCGGACGCGCATCGTCCGGCCCGGCTCGATGCCCGGGATCCGGCGTCGTCCCATCCAGACCAGCGTCACTCCCTCGGTGCCGTCGAACAGCTCCGCCTGGAGCTGCGCCGCGCTGTCGTCCGCGGGGCAGAACTCCACACTGCGGAGGCGACCCAGCATGGTCACCTCCTGGCCGCACGCACACTCGCTCGCGCGCTGCGCCCCCGAACGCTCGGAATCCTCGGACAGGTCGTCCGCGTCCAGGACGTCGACGTCGCTGGTGAGCTTGCGAAGCATGCGGCGGAACGCCCCACCGTCCGTGCTGCCCATCTCTCTCCTCGGCTGCTCGGGCGCGGGCCGTCTCCCTTGATCCGGCCGCTGCCCGTGCAAGGGTAACGCGGGGGAAACGGTCTGTGTGCCCCGAACGAGCGGACTCGTCCTGCTGACGGCGCTCTCGGGGTTCCCGGTCGGTGAGCGGCTGAATCATCGCGACGACACGCTCCTGCCCGGACGGGTGAGCCGGCCCGCTGTGCCCGGTTCGTGGCTGTTCGGGCGGATTCCCGGGTCGGCGCCCCGCTCGTCGTCGCGGCGGACGGACGTGACGCTGCTCGCAGCCGTTCGGCGAGCCGATGGGCGTGGGGTTCGGGGGTCGTCGGCGCTCGGGGTTCGGTCGGCCAGGTTCGCCGGGAGGGGCTCGTGGGGCGGGCTCGCGTGGGCTGGTGGGCGCACGGCTCGTCGGCGCGGGCTCGTCGGCGCGGGGCTCGTCGGCGCGGGGCTCGGGGGCGCGCGACTCGGGGGCCGCGCGGCTCGTGGGCGGGGCTCGCGGGGGCGAGCGAGGGGCGGGGCGGCACAACGGGAGGAGCGCGGCACATCCGGTCGACGGGATGTGCCGCGCTCCCGGGCGGTGTGGCGGCCGGTCGCGACGGGTGTGCGGCCGGCGGCCGGACCTACTCGGGCCGGCGGTGGCGGCCGCGGTCGGGATCAGCGCCGTTCAGCGGGTCGGCGTCGAGGAACGACAGCGCCGGGCGGGCGCCCGGGCCCCCGCCGTGACGGCGGTTCTCCCCCGGCCGGGACTCGCCGTGGCCCTCGCCCTGGCCGGAGCCGGGCTCGGACGCGCCGTGCTGCCCGTACTGCTCGGGGCCGCCGAGCTGCCCGTACTGCTCGGGGCCGCCGAGCTGCCCGTACTGCTCGGGGGCGCCGGAGCCGTGTCCACCGGGCGAGCCGTGGCCGTCGGCCGCCCACCCGGCAGGGGCAGGGCCGTTCACGGCGCCGTTCGGGCGGCCGCCCGGACCACCGAAGCCGTTCACGGCGCCGTTCGGGCGACCGCCCGGCCCGCCGAAGCCGTTCACGGGACCTGCGGCCGCGCGCCGGCCGTTCGGCCCGCCGTGCCGCTCGACGGGGCCGTGCCCCTCGACGGGGCCATGACCGTCGCGCGGGCCGTGACCGTTGCGCGGGCCGGAGGGCCCGGCGGAGCGGTCGGCGGACTCGGCCATGAGGGCGTCGAACAGGCTGGTCGGGACGTCGGCCGGCGAGCCGGGCCCCGTCCGGACGCCCGCGAACCCGGTCACCTCGCGACCACCGCCGTTCGAGGACCAGCCGGACGCGGTGTACCCGTACTGCGGCAGCCGGCCCGAGTCCCGGTCGACGGTCTCGTAGCCCGGGGCCGGCGGCTGGTGCACCGTGGGCCGCCAGCCGTCGCTCGGCTTCGTCGGGGCGGCACGGCGGCCGCTCGGCTGCTCGTCGGCCCAGCCGCTGTACCGGGCCGCCGAGGTGTCCCCGCTCCCCGACGGCGCCGGGCCGGCCTGGTCGGCGGTCCGCTCGCCGGCCGGTGCCGGACCGCGATACGGCGCACCGTTCGGCCGCTCCGCGGCCCACCCCGGGTCCTCGCCCTGTGCCGGGGCCGCGTGCTGCGGACCGCCGGACCGGCCGCCCTGCTGGTCCGAGGCCCGGCCGGACGCCGAGGGACCCAGGTCCCGGCCGACGCCCGCAGCCGAACCGAACCCCTGCTCGTCGGCCCGGCCGCCCGGCTGCCCGCCGGCGCCCGGCCGCTGCGCGTCGCCGGTGCCGTCCGGGAACTGCGGGCCGGTGGAGCGACCGTCGCGCCCGGCCCATCCGGACTCCGGCGCTGCGGTCGACCAGGTGCCACTCTGCTGGCTCGCGGCCGAGCCCGGGGCACCGCCGCTCCCGTCCCCGCCCCAGCCGGACGACCAGGCGCCGCTCTGCTGGTTCGCTGCCGACCCGGACGGGCTGCCGCCGCCCTGCTGGTCCCCGGCCCAGCCGGACGGGCCGCCGTTGCCGTGCCGGTCCGCGGCCCAGCCGGACGGGCCGCCGTGACGGGAGGACCCGGCGTCGGCGTACCGGCCGCCGGGCGTCCATCCACCGCTCGGCTGGTCGACGGGCAGCTCCGCGTGGCGGGCACCCCCGGTCGACCCGTCCTGCGGGCGTGCGGTCGACAGGCTGTCGCCCGTGGACCAGTCGGGGCGGTACTCGGCGGTCGCCCAGCCCCCGCTGTGCGGGTCGGTCCGCGGAGCGGGCCGGGCAGCGCGGTCCGCTCGTCCCACGGGACCATCGGCCCCCCGTCCGACGACGGGCAGCGCGCGGGTCTCGCCGGCCGCCTGACCGGAGCCCGGGGCACCGGCGTCGGTGCCCCACGGCGCGTCAGGCCGGCCCGACGGCTGCTGCGGGAACCCACCGGGTCCCGCCTGCGCGCCCGCGGCCGGCCCGGGGTGGCGGTGCTCGCCGAAGCCCGGGGCACCCGCCGCGGACGAACCGCCCTGGGCGGCACCCCCGGCGGGAGCGCCGTTCGCGGGCGGGAACGAGGCCCCGGACGGCGCGTCGTAGCCGCCGGTGCCGGGGTTGAAACCGCCGGGGCCGTAGCCGCCGGTACCGGGGCCGTGGCCACCTGTGCCCGGGCCGTACGTCCCCGGACCGGCAGGGCCGCTCACGGGCGAGGCGTACGGGCCGCTCGGCGCGTCGGCCGGCCGGAACCCGTTGCCGGGCACCCGCGAGGGGCCCCCGTACGGGGCACCGCCGGGGGCACCGGAACCGACACCGCCGGGCACACCCGCCGGACCAGCGGGAACCGGGCCTCCGGCACCACCGGGGCCGACGACGGGACCTGGCGCCGCAGGGCCACCGGCCGGACCGGCGACGCCCGGAGCGGGCAGCCGACCGCCGGGAGCGCCCGGGCCGAACTCCGGACCGCCCGGGCCGTGACCGACCGGCCGCCCGAACGGGACCCCACCGGCACCCGGACCACCGGTGCCCGCACCAGCGGCGCCCGGGCCGCCGAACCGGCCGTCGACACCCGGCCCGCCGGCTGGTGCACCGCCACCGTGCGCGGCGGCCGCGAGACCACCCACGCCGGGAGCACCGGGACCACCGACACCCGAACCGCCGACACCGGAACCGCCCACGCCGGGCCCGCCCGCACCGGGACCGCCGGGCCGCAGGCCGCCGAAGCCGGGCTGCTGCACGCCGGGCCCACCGGGCGCACCGGGGCCGCCAGGAATACCGGCACCGTTCGGAGCACCACCGGGAACGCCGGGACCGCCGGGCCCACCCGCGGCAGCGGGAGCACCCTGACCACCCGCGGACGCCGCCGGCGCCACCGGAGCAGCAGCCGGCGTCGGGGCACCGGGGGCACCGCCGCCCTGCCCGGGACCGGCCGGGGCCGAGCCCGTGGTCGCCGCGGCCCCCTCCGTCGCCTCCGGGGACGACTCCTCCGCGGCCGGGGTCACGGACCGGGTCCGCAAGGTGAGCGTGGCCTTCGGCGGCGCGTCGGACGCCACGTCGGACGCCTCGTCGACCGCCGACGGCAGCGTCAGCGGCAGCACGGTCCGCGGCGGGTACGGCGACTTGCCGCGCACCACGATCGTGCCGCGCAGCATCCGCCGCATCTCGGCGTCGAGGCGCTCCGCCTGCTCCTCCGGGCCCGCGGCGACGCCGTAGACCATCCAGCGCTCGCCGTCGATGCCCACGAACACCGAGGACGCGACCTGTGTGGTGGCCCGCAGCTCCCGGCCCCACTCGCCGGTGTACGAGCGCACGGTCGCGCCGCCCTCGCGCAGCGACTCCGCGATCTCCTCGCAGAGGTCCTTCCACAACCCGCCGGAGCGGGGCGCCGCGAGCGCGGACAGCGACAGCCGCCCGCCCCCGGGCATCGAGATGTGCACCGCGGACAGGCGCGAGCCGTCCTCCGGCTCGACGACACTGCCCTGCGGCGGGATCGGCACCTGCACGGCGCCGAAGTCCATCCGCGTGAGCGCGTCCGTCATCTCGGGGTCGAGCTTGGCGACGTCGAACGGGCCGAAGTCCGGCCCGTCGTACTCCGCGTCGTACTCCTCCTCGTCGAACTCACCGTCGTACTCGTCGTACCCGGGTTCCCCCTGGTCCGCGGCCTCCAGGTCCTCGAGGTCCTCGCCGTAGCGGACGCTCACGGTCCGTCCCCTCCCGCCAGCCGGTGGTGCCCGCCCGTCGACCCGTGGCCGCCCGTCCCCCGATCGGAGGCCGGGAGCTCGGGCACCTCGACGAAGCGCGCGTACTCCACCTTCTGAACGACCAACTGGGCGATCCGGTCACCCCTCCGCAGCACGATCTCCGCGCGGGGGTCGTGATTGATCAGACACACCTTGATCTCGCCGCGGTAGCCGGCGTCGATCGTGCCCGGCGTGTTGACGACCGACAGGCCCGCACGGGCGGCCAGGCCGGAGCGCGGGTGTACGAATCCGGCGTAGCCCACGGGGAGGGCGATCGCGATCCCGGTGCCGACGACCGCGCGCTCGCCGGGGGCGAGGACGACGTCCGTCGCGGTCGCGAGGTCGGCGCCCGCGTCGCCGGGTCGGGCGTACGCGGGCAGGGGCATCTCGGGGTCGAGGCGGGTCAGCAGCACGTCGACGAGCGGCGTGACCATCGGCTCGTGCGGGGGAGCATCGATCGGGCCGGGCACAACGGGCGACGTTACAGTGGGTCGTCGTGAGCGAGCACCCGTCCAGCGCCGGTCCTGCGACGTCCGGCCGTCCTGGGTTCGACGAGCGGTTGAGTACGCCGCTCTGGTGGTTCCTGTTCGCCGGCGGCGTCGCCGTGCTGCTGGGCGCCGAGATCCACATGGGCTATCCCGGGGTGCGGTCGTGGATCGGCTACGCCGTGCTGGTCCCGCTGGCGCTGCTGGTGGTCTGGCGGCTCGGCAGCGTCCGGGTGCAGGTCACCGACACCGAGCTGGTGGCGGGCGACGAGCGGATCGCGCTCGAGCACGTGGGCCGCACGCAGATCGTGGCGAAGAAGGACAAGCAGCAGGCCCTGGGCCCGGAGCTGGACCCGATCGCCTTCGTGCTGCACCGCAGCTGGATCGGGCCGGTCGTGCGGATCGAGACCCGGGACCCGGCGAGCCCGGTGCCGTACTGGGTGGTCAGCAGCCGCCGTCCGGAGGAGCTGGTCGCCGCGCTGGGCGCCGGCCGCGCCTGAGGACCCGGGGCGCCCCGAGAACGCCTGAAGCCCCCGAGGCTGCCCCGAGAACGCCTGAAGCCCCCGGGGCTGCCCCGAGAACGCCTGAGGCCCGGAGCCGCCCGTGTGAGGCCCGGAGCGGCCCGAGAACGCCGAAAGGGGCGCCCCGGGAACCCGGGACGCCCTCCGTCGGTGGTCGTGCTCTCTCCGTCGAGCGTGTCGACGCCGGTCGGGCCGGCGGCGGCCCGTCAGGCCGCGCAGTCGCGGCAGATGAACAGGTTGCCGCGGGTCTCGGCCAGCCGGCTGCGGTGGTGCACCAGGAAGCAGCTGCCACAGGTGAACTCGTCCGCCTGCTTCGGCAGGACCTTGACCGTGAGCTCCTCGCCCGAGAGGTCCGCCCCCGGGAGCTCGAAGCTCTCCGCCGTGTCCGACTCGTCGACGTCGACCACGGACGACTGCGCCTCGTTCCGACGGGCCTTGAGCTCGTCGAGCGAGTCCTCCGCCATGTCGTCGGCCTCGTTGCGCCGCGGTGCGTCGTAGTCGGTCGCCATCGTTCCCACCCTCAGTACTCTTCGTCGTCTGTCGTGCCGCTGCACAACGTCCCGGCCGCGGGCGTTTGTGCCCGGCATCGGAGTGACGCCGGTCTCACCCGTTTGCGGAAGAACGCAGGCCTCGACCGGACCAGGTCGCGAGGCGGTGACGACCCCCGCGACCGGGCCCCGCGAACGTCGTGGCTCCCCCGTCGGCGCGCAGAGGGTAGCCGAGCGGTCAAGCCCCCTCCACCCGGCCCACCCGTGTCGCCCGCCCACAGGGGCGACGCAGGGGCGTTAGGGTTCCGCCGTGCTGATCCGCGGGGTGTGCGTGCGTGCGGTGGGTCGTCGGGCGGGTGCGGCGTGAACGCCGGCCTGCGCCCCTACCAGCGGCGGCGGACCCGGCCGGTCGCGATCACCGTCGCGGCGCTCGCCGTCGCCGCCCTCGTGACCTGGACGATCGTGTTCTTCAACTCCGCGGCCGAGTCCGGCCTCGCCGCGTGCAACACACCGGCCGCGGGGTCCGCCGGGAACGTGCTCGACTCCGACGCGCTCGCCGCGGCCGCCCCCGCGCCGCCGGCCGCCGTCCGCGCGACGGTGCTCAACGCGGGCGGGCAGCGCGGCCAGGCCAACCTCGTCGCCGCCCAGCTCGGCGACCTCGGGTTCGGCGAGGCCCGCCAGCCGGACAACGACCCCCTCTACCCGAACGGCGACCTGGAGTGCCACGGCCAGCTCCGGTTCGGGCAGGCCGGCGAGGGCGCGGCCGCCACGCTGCAGCTCGTCCTGCCCTGCCTCGAGCTGGTCCGCGACGAGCGCGGCGACGACTCGGTCGACGTCGCCGTCGGGTCGGGCTTCACGGACGTGAACCCGGGCCGGTCGGTGCGCGACGCCCTGGAGCAGCTCGGCGCCCCGGGTTCCGGCGAGACGGGCGAGGGTCAGCAGGTGGCGGCCCCGCAGCTCGACCCGCAGGTGCTGGCCGAGGCGCGGGACACCGCGAGCTGCTGACCCGCCCGAACGGCCTGCCGCGCTGCGCGGTCCTGCTGCCCCGTCCCGCGAACCGCCGGCCGCCGCGGTCAGACGTCCGCGGCCCCGGCCTCGCGCAGGAGCTCCTCGAAGGCCGCGGCGACCCCGGGCGCGGCCGCGATCGTGACGTCCTCCCCCAGCTCGTCGCCGTCCGTGCGGGGCCGCCCCGGCGCCGGCCGCACCCGAACCACGGCGCCGGCCTCCCGCGCGACCAGCGCCGCGGCGGCCCAGTCCCACCAGTTGATGCCGTGCTCCACGTAGGCGTCGAGCTGACCGGCGGCGATCCCGCACAGGTCGAGCGCGGCCGAGCCCGTCCGACGCAGGTCGCGCACCTTCGGGAGCAGCGCCGCCATCATCGCCGCCTGCCGCTCCCGGCGCCGGGCGTCGTAGGAGAACCCGCAGGCGACCAGCGACTGCGCGAGGTCGGTCTCGGTGGTGACCCGCAGCGGCACGCCGTCACAGGTGGCGCCCGCCCCCGCCGCCGCGCTCCACACGCGCCCGGACGCCGGTTCGACGACCGCCCCCGCCAGCGACACGCCGTCCTGCACGGCCGCGACGGACACCGCGTACCAGGGCAGCCCGTAGAGGTAGTTCACCGTGCCGTCGATGGGGTCGACGACCCAGCGGGCCGCCCCCGCGTCGCCCGCGGCCTCCTCGCCGAACACCGGCTCGCCGGGCCGCAGCTCCGCGAGCCGGTCCCGGACCAGCCGTTCGAGGGCCCGGTCGGACTCCGTCACGACGTCCGTGGGCGTGCTCTTCGTGCCGACCGCACCGGTCTCCCGGGGGGCGGGCAGGGTGCGCAGGTGGGCCGCGGCCTCCCCCGCCACCAGCTCCGCGACACGCCGGAGCTCGGCGAGCTCCGTGGCGTCCGGAAGTGTGGTCGTGTCCGTGCCGGGTACTCCGGCGCCGTCGGGGGCGCTGCGCGGGACCATGACCCCCATCCGACCACAGACCGCAGGTGGACGAGGGGTTCGGCGCGTCACGCCGGCCGCCGTCCGGCGCACGCGCGTGCCCGTCCGGCCCGCCGGAGGGGTCTCTGAACCGATGCGGGTGCCCTGAGGGGGACTCGACCCGCGAGCACCGGGGAAACCCGTAGTTACAATGGTCGGGAACTTCACCCCCGGGACGCGCGCCGACCCCACGAGAAACGACGGCGACCGGCGAGGCGAAGTCACTCGAAGCCAGCCGGACCGGAGCGCCCGCCGCGTTCTCGGCAGCTCCGGCGGACCGCAAGCGCACGCAGCGAGAGGGCCTAGGTGGCAGCCGCAGACTCCGCAACCCGAACCGACTCGACCGTGGACGAGACGGCGGCCGCACCCGCCCGTCGTGGCCGCGGGGCGGGTACCGCGACGAAGTCCCGGCCGGTGCGCCCACGGGGGGGCGCGAAGACCGGCCCGAAGACGTCGGCCAAGAAGAAGGCGACCTCGCCCGAGGGCGACGACGAGGCCGTCGACCTCGACGAGGCCGACCTCGGTGAGGACGTCGAGCTCGAGGACGTCGTGATCGACGACGTCGAGGAGGACGCGGTCGAGGCGACCGACGACTCCTCGGACGACGAGGACGAGGACGACGAGGAGGAGGAGCCGGCCAACACCGGCGCCAACCGCCGCGCCCCCACCACCCGCTCCTCGCAGCAGAAGTCGACCGAGTTCGTCTGGGACGAGGAGGAGTCCGAGGCGCTGCGCCAGGCGCGCAAGGACGCCGAGCTCACCGCCTCCGCCGACTCGGTCCGCGCCTACCTCAAGCAGATCGGCAAGGTCGCGCTGCTGAACGCGGAGGAGGAGGTCGAGCTCGCCAAGCGGATCGAGGCCGGCCTCTACGCCGCCGAGCGCCTCCGCCGGGCCATCGAGGCCTCGGAGAAGCTCTCCCCGCAGCTGCGCCGCGACCTGCGCTGGATCGTCCGGGACGGCGAGCGCGCGAAGAACCACCTGCTCGAGGCGAACCTGCGCCTCGTCGTCTCGCTGGCCAAGCGCTACACCGGCCGCGGGATGGCGTTCCTGGACCTCATCCAGGAGGGCAACCTGGGCCTGATCCGTGCGGTCGAGAAGTTCGACTACACCAAGGGCTACAAGTTCTCGACGTACGCGACGTGGTGGATCCGGCAGGCCATCACCCGCGCGATGGCCGACCAGGCCCGCACCATCCGCATCCCGGTGCACATGGTCGAGGTCATCAACAAGCTCGGCCGCATCCAGCGCGAGCTGCTCCAGGACCTGGGCCGCGAGCCCACGCCGGAGGAGCTGGCCAAGGAGATGGACATCACCCCGGAGAAGGTGCTGGAGATCCAGCAGTACGCCCGGGAGCCCATCTCGCTGGACCAGACCATCGGCGACGAGGGCGACTCGCAGCTCGGCGACTTCATCGAGGACTCCGAGGCGGTCGTCGCGGTCGACGCGGTGAGTTTCACCCTGCTGCAGGACCAGCTGCAGTCGGTGCTGGCCACGCTGTCCGAGCGCGAGGCGGGCGTCGTGCGGCTGCGGTTCGGCCTCACGGACGGCCAGCCGCGCACGCTGGACGAGATCGGCCAGGTCTACGGCGTGACCCGCGAGCGGATCCGCCAGATCGAGTCGAAGACCATGTCCAAGCTGCGCCACCCGTCGCGGTCGCAGGTCCTGCGGGACTACCTGGACTGACCGGCACCTCCTGACGCGCGGCCCCGGGCTCCGGCCCGGGGCCGTCGTCGTTCCCGGGTAACGACGCGCGAGATCCACACGTGGTCCCCGACGACGGCGGCACACCAGGGGGACGCCAGGGGGGACGCCATGACCACGGACCGGGACGGGGCCGGCGTGGCCGCGTCGAACGCCGAGCAGCGCGCGCAGTGGGGCGGGGACCTAGGGCTGCTCTGGGCGGCCCGGGCCGCCCAGTTCGAGGCGTCCGCCGCGGGCTACGACGCGCCGCTGCTCGCGGCCGCCGACCTCGCCCCCGGCCTGCACGTGCTCGACGTCGGCTGCGGGACGGGGTCGGTCACCCGCAAGGTCGCCGGCGCGGTCGCGCCGGGCGGCACCGCGACCGGAGTGGACATCTCCGCCCCGATGCTCCAGGTCGCGCGCGAGCGCAGTGCCGGGATCCCGGGCGTCGAGTTCCTCGAGGCCGACGCCCAGGTGCACGACTTCGGCGGTCGCTACGACCGGGTCGTCAGCCGGGGCGGGGTGATGTTCTTCGGCGACCCGCCCGCCGCGTTCGCGAACCTCGCGCGCGCCCTGCGGCCGGGCGGCCGGCTGGCGTTCCTCGTGTGGCGGTCGCTCGCCGAGAACCCGTGGATGCACGACCTGATGACCGCCCTCACCGGCCGGACACCGCCCGAGCCCCCGCCCGGCCCGGGCGCGTTCGCCCTCGCCGACCCCGATCGGGCCCGGGCCCTGCTCGAGGGCGCGGGGCTCGCGGAGTTCCGCGTGGAGCCGTGCGCGGCGCCGGTCGTGCTGGGCCGGGACGTCGAGGAGGCGTTCGGGCTGATCGGCCGGATGATGGCGGGCGCGTTGGCCGGGTTGGAGCCCGTCGAGCGGGAGCGTGCGGTCGCGGCCCTGCGGGCGGTGCTCGCCCGCGGCGCGGGTCCCGGCGGCGTCGCCCTCGGGTCGGCCGCGTGGCTGCTGACCGGGCGGGTCGGCTGAGCGGACCCGGAGCCGTGTCGGAGCGGCCACCCGTGACGATACGTCTGCGCATCGACGAGGAGGGGTCATGCAGTCCGAGCTGCACGTGGTGGTGGGTGCGACCGGGGGGACGGGCACCGCGCTCGTCCGTGAGCTGGTGCGACGGGGGCACCGCGTCCGGGCCGTGAGCCGCGGCGGCGGGGGCGGCGGGCCCGGCGTCGACGCCGTGGCCGCCGATGCGACCGACGCCGGGCGGATGCGCGAGGTGTGCGCGGGCGCCGCAGCGGTCTACAACACCGTCAACCCGCCCTTCGACCGCTGGACCGAGGCCTTCCCCGCGGCCGTGCGGGGGACGCTGGCCGGGGCGTCGTCGGCCGGCGCGCGACTGGTGTTCGCCGACGACACGTGGATGTACGGGCGCGTCGACGCCCCGATGACCGAGGCGACGCCGGTGCGGCCGGTGAGCGCCAAGGGCGTGCTGCGGGCCTGGCTCGCCGAGATGGTGCTGGCCGCGCACGCCCGCGGCGACTGCCCGACCGTGATCGCCCGCGCCGGCGAGCTGTACGGGCCGCGGGTCGACTCGGTGCTCGGGCCAGCCCTGTTCGGTGCGGCCGCCGCCGGTCGACCGCCGCGCTGGATCGGGGCGCTCGACCGCCCGCTCACGCCGACCTTCGTCGAGGACTTCGCGGGCGTGCTCGCCACGCTGGGCGGGGTGCCCGCGGAGGACCTCGGCCGGGTCTGGCACGTGCCCCACCCCGCGCCGACGACCGGGCACGAGTTCGTGGCGGAGCTGCGGCGGCGGACCGGCTGCCGCGCCCCGCTGGTCCGCGTCGGGGCGCGGACGGCCCGGGTCCTCGGCCTGCTGTGGCCCCTGGCCCGCGAGGGCGCCGAGCTGGTCTACCAGTTCGAGATGCCGTTCGTGGTCGACGGCTCCGCCTTCGCCGCCCGGTTCGGCTTCACGCCGACCCCGTACGCCGAGGGCATCGCCCGCACGCTCGGCGCGGCGCCCGCCCGTCCCGCGGCGGCGCCGGCATGAAGGTGCGGGTGATCGGCGCCGGGATCGGCGGGCTCGCCGTCGCGGCGGGGCTGCGCCGGGCGGGCGCGGACGTCGTGGTGCTGGAGCGATCACCCGAGCTCCGACCCGTGGGAGCCGGGATCTCGCTGTGGGCCAACGCCTTCACCGCGCTCGACGTCCTCGGCCCGGGCCGCGCGGTCCGGGCCCGCACCAGCAGCGCACCGGTGAACGAGACGGGCGAGGCGCTGGACGCCGCGCTGGACCGCTACGACGCGCTCCGCCGGCCCCGCACCGCGCGGCTGATGCGTGCGTCCCGACGGGTGGGGGCGGTGGCGCAGGCCTCCTCCCCCGTCGCCGTGGGCCTGCGCGACCTCGCCCTCCGCCTCACGCCCGGCGTGCTCGCCGACGTCCCGCTGCGCCGGGTGCAGGCCTGGCAGCCGCCGGCGGAGCGCCCCGGAGCCGCGTCCCTGAGCCACGCCCCTGATCAGCGCCCCTGATCGACGCTCCTGCCTATTGGCTTCCCGGCCTCGCCCGACCGCGCTTCACTGATCGGGTGCAGACCGTCGTCCGCAGCCCCGTCCTGGTCGGACGGGCGGCCGAGCTGGCCGAGATCCGCCGGCTCGTCGCGACCACGGCGGCAGGCGGCGGAGGGTCGGTCGCCGTCGTCGGCGAGGCCGGGATCGGCAAGACCCGCCTGCTCGACGAGATCGCATCGGCGGCGACGACCGCCGGGCTCACCGTCCTCACGGGGCGCGCGGTGCCCGGTGGCGGCGTGTTCCGGCCGCTCGCCGAGGCCGTCCTCCCCCGTCTCGACGACCCGGCGGGCGACGGCGACGCGGTCCGGCCGTACCGCGCGGCCCTGGAGCGGCTGCGCTCCGGTACCGGACCCGAGTCCGGTCCCGGGGCCCCCGACCAGGCCGTGGTCCTCGGCGAGGGGCTGCGCCGGCTGCTGCGGGTGGTCGCGCCGGGCGGCTGCGTCCTGCGGCTCGAGGACCTGCACTGGGCGGACCGGGACACCCTGGCGACGGTCGCGTCCCTGACCGGGGCGGGCCCCGGGCTGCTCGTCGCGGTGTCGTCCCGTCCCGGTCCCGCCGCCACGCGGCTCGCCACGGCACCGGGCCTGCGGGTCCTGGAGCTGCGGCCGCTCGACCCGGCCGGGGTCGCGGCGCTGGTCGCGGCCTGCCGGGACGGCTCACCCCCGTCCGACGACGAGGTCGCCGCCCTGCACGCCCGCTCGGAGGGGCTGCCGTTCGTCGTCGAGGAGATGCTGGCGGCGCCCGCGCGGGCGGTCCCGCCGACCTTCGCGGCGCTGGTCGAGGGCCGGCTCGACGCGCTGGCGCCGGCGGCCCGGCGGGCGGTCGAGGCCGCCGCGGTGCTCGGGCCGGTCCCGGACTGGCAGGTCCTCGGGCCCGTCGCCGGCCTCGGCGAGGACGAGGTCGGCGAGGCGCTGCGTGGCGGGGTCCGCGAGGGTCTGCTGGCGCGCGAGGCCGGAGCGGGCCGGGCGGAGCTGCGCTGGCCGCACGCCCTGACCCGGGAGGCGGTCCTCGCCGCGCTGCTCCCGGCCGAGCGGGCCCGCCTCGCGGCCCGGGCCGCGGAGGTGCTCGCCGCCGCCGGTGGCGGCCCGGCCGCGGCCGCGCTGTTCGCCGAGGCCGGACGGTCCGACCGCGCGGCCGCCCTCTACCTGCGCGAGGCGCGGGCCGAGGTCGCGCGGGGCGCGCTGCGCGCGGCCGTCGACCACCTCGACGCGGCCGAGCGCGCCGGGCCCGGCCCGCCCCTCGACACCGAGGTGCTGCGGGAGCGGATCCGGGTGCTCACCCTGACCGGCCGCGCCCACGAGGCGCTGGACCTCGGCGCGGCCCGGCTGTCCGGCGTCACCGGGGACCGGCACGCCGACCTGTGCCTCGACCTGGCACGCACCGCGGTCGTCGCCGGGCGGTGGACCGTGGCGGACGACTTCGTCGAGCGGGCCGGGCGGCCCGACGACCCGCGCTCGGCGGTGCTGCGCGCCGACGCCGCCTTCGGCGCGGGCCGGGTCGACGAGGCCGCGGAGCTCGCGGCCCGGGCCGTGGAGCGGGCGGAGCGCGCGAGGGCCCCGGAGAGCCTGTGCGAGGCGCTCGGCGTGCTCGCCCGCACCCGCTGGCGCACGGACCTGGCCGCGACCTCGGCCGCCTTCCGGCGCGCCGCGCAGGTCGCCGCCGAGCACGGCCTGGTGCCGTGGCGGGTCACCGCGCTGTTCGGTGCCGGGATGATGGAGGCCCTCGACGGGGACGAGCACCCCACCCTCGAGCTCGCCTGCACCCTGACCCGCGACGTGGGGATGCTCGCCCACCTGGCGTCGGCGGAGATCATCCTGGCCGACGTCGCGCTCATGACCGACGGTCCGGACGCGGGTGAGGTGCACTCCCGGCGCGCCCTGGACACGGCGTTGCGCCTGCACCTGCCGGCCCTCACGGACATCGGCCGGATCCAGACCGCGGCCGCCCTCGCCGCCCGCGGCGACGCGATCGGCGCCGAGGCCCTCCTCGCCGACGTCCTCGAACCGAGCCCGGGCAACCGCGCCACGACCGCGCTGGCCCGGGGCGTGGGTGCGCTGGTCGAGCACGACCTGCCGCGCGCCGCCCGGGAGTTCGACGCGGAGATCGACCGTGTGCTGGAGGACCGGGCGACGCCCCTGCTCGCCCCGGTCGGCGCCTGGCTGCTGGTCCACGCCGTCCTCGACGGCGGCGAGCGGGCGCGCGCGCAGCTGACCACCCATCCGTCCGGGCTGTCCCGGTCGATCCGCGCCGCCCTCGCCTACGCCGACGCGGTCGCCGCCGGGCGTGCCGGGCGGGCGGCGGAGGCGGCGGAGGCCCGCGTCCGCGGCGACGAGCTGCTCGGGCGGCGGGCGTGGTGGCGGCGCCTGCTCCATCCGATGGTGCTGGAGTGCGCGGTGCGGGACGGCTGGGACGACCCCGTCCCCGTCCTGCGGGCCGACCTCGCCGCGCACGAGGCCGCCGGCGCGGAACTGCAGGCCCGCACCTGCCGCGACCTGCTGCGCGCCGCCGGGGCGCCCACCCGCGGCCGGCACGGCACGACCGTGCCGGCCGGGCTGCGGGAGAAGGGCGTGACCCGGCGCGAGTACGAGGTGCTGGTGCTCGTGGGCCGCGGCCTCACCAACCCCGAGATCGCGCAGCGGTTGGTGCTGTCCCGGCGGACGGTGGAGACGCACGTCGCGAACCTGCTGGCCAAGACGGGCGCGGCCCGGCGCACGGAGCTGCACCGGTGGGCCGGGGGCCAAACTCGGTAGTTCTCACGGATCCGCCGGCCGTCGCCGCGGCGGACAGTTCCGGCCATGCAGACGAACCCCAGCCCGATCGAGACCGACGTCCTGGTGGTCGGGGCCGGCCCCGCCGGGCTCGCCACGGCCCTGGCCGCCGTGACGCACGGGGCGCGCGTCCTCGTCGTCGAGCGGCGCGGCACCACCTCGACCATCCCGCGCGCCACCGGCGTGAGCACCCGGACCATGGAGATCCTGCGCGAGTGGGGCCTCACCGACGCGGTGCTGGCCGGCGCGGTCGGCGACGTCCCGCCCCGGATCGCGGTCGCCGACACCCTCGCCGGCCCGGTGCGCGAGTACCGGGACGTCGGGTACCCCTCGCGGCGCGAGGCGCTGCGGGCCAGCCCGACGCACCCGCTGCTGTGCCCGCAGGACCACCTGGAACCGCTGCTCGTCGCGGAGCTGCGGCGCCGCGGCGGGGAGGTCCGCTTCGACAGCGCCCTCGTCGACCTCGCCGTCACGGACGGGGTCGAGGCCCGGCTGGCCGGGGGCGACCGGGTGCGGGCCCGGTTCGTCGTGGGGGCCGACGGGCCGCGCAGCCGGATCCGCTCCGCGCTCGGCATCGGGCTGCAGGACCTGGGCACCCTCGGCGACTACGCCCAGGTGCTCTTCCGCCCGGACGCGGCGTCCGGGGTCGACGCGCTCTTCGCCCGCGAGCCGAACGTGCTGTGGGCGATCGAGCACCCCGAGGCCGCCGGTGTGCTGCTGCCGGTCGGCGGGGGCCGCTGGTGCTACGCCCGGCAGCTCCACGACGGCCGGGACCGCACCGGCGCCGAGGGCATCGCGGCCTACACGCCGGAGTTCTGGCGCTGGCTGCTGCGCGGGGCGACGGGCCTGCCCGACCTCGAGCCGCAGCTGCTGGGCATGCAGGCCTTCACCATGGCCGCCGCGGTCGCGACGGCGGTCCGCTCCGGGCCCGGTTTCCTCGTCGGCGACGCCGCGCACCGCATGACCCCGGTCGGCGGCAACGGGATGAACACCGCGATCCACGACGGCCACGAGCTGGGCTGGCGGCTGGGCTGGACGGTCCGCGGGTGGGCGGGCCCGGCGCTGCTCGACTCGTACGTCGAGGAGCGCGAGCCGATCGGCCGGGCGCGGGCCCTGCGCTCGCTGCGCCCCGGCGGCACCGACCCGATCGACGGGCTGGCCGGCGACATCGGGCTGGCCTACCGGTCCGGCACCCTCGCCACCGGGCCCGCCGACGGGGACCTGCACCTCGGAACCGGGACCGCGCAGCCCGGCGAGCGCCTGCCGCACGTCTGGATCCGGGGCGCGGGCGGCCGCCGGGCGGTTCTCGACCTGCTCGGCCCCGGGTTCACGCTGTTCACCGGAGCGGCGGACGCCGACTGGCGCACCGCGGCCGCGCACCTGCCGGTGCCGGTCGAGGTCCCGGTGGTCGGCGACCGGGTCGCCCGCCGCTGCGGGCTGGGGCCGCGCTCGGCCCTGCTGGTGCGGCCGGACGGCGTGATCGCCTGGCGGCACGACGCCGGTGCGCGGGAGACCGCGGCCGACCACGCCCGGGCGCTCGCCCGGGCCGTCGGGACGGCCGTCGGCCTGGAGCCCGCCGTGGCCTTCGCCGCCTGACGGCGCGAATGCCGAGCGGTGTCCCCGGCGCGTTCCGTACGCTGCACGGTGATGGCGAGCGGCACGACCGGGGAGACCGGTACGACGGGACCGGGGCGGACGGAGCGGCGGGCGCGGATCGCGGTCGCCGCCGTGTTCCTCACCAACGGGGCGGTGTTCGCGAACCTGCTCCCCCGCTACCCGGAGATCAAGGCCTCGCTGGAGCTGGGCAACGCCCAGCTGGGCGCGGCCGTGGCGGCCTTCCCGTTCGGTGCCCTGCTGGCCGGGCTGACGGCGTCGGCGCTGGTCCGGCGGTTCCGGTCGTCGCGGGTGGCGGCGTTCGGGACGATCGCGGTGGCCGTCGGCATCCTGCTCGCCGGGCTCGCCCCCAGCTGGGGCCTGCTGGCCGGGACGCTCTTCGTGGCCGGAGCGGCGGACGCGGTGGTCGACGTCGGGCAGAACGCCCACGCGCTGCGCGTCCAGCGGCGCTACGGCCGCTCGATCCTCAACTCCTTCCACGCCACGTGGAGCGCCGGGTCGGTGCTGGGCGGGCTGATGGGATCCGCCGCGGCCGGGCTCGCGATCCCGCTCGGCCTGCACCTGGGCGTCTCCGCCGGGATCTTCGTGGTGGTCGCACTGGTCGCGTACCGGTTCCTGCTGCCCGGTCCGGAGGACGCCGAGCGCGAGCCCACCGCCTCCCCGGCGCGCGTGCGGTCCCGGGCCGGCGGTCGCGCCCTGCGGGTCCTGCTGGTCCTCGGCGTGATCGCCTCGGCGGGTGCGTTGGTCGAGGACTCGGGCGCGTCCTGGGCGGCGGTCTACCTGTCCGGCAGCCTCGGCGCGGCCGCGGCGGTCGCCGGGCTCGGGTTCGTGGCCCTGCAGGCGCTGGAGTTCCTGGGCCGGGTGGTCGGCGACCGGCTCGTCGACCGGTTCGGCCAGCGCGCGACGGCCCGCGGCGGTGCGGCGATCGTGGTGGTCGCGATGGGCCTGGCCCTGGCCTTCCCGTCGGTCCCGGGCACCATCGTCGGGTTCGGCCTGGCCGGGCTCGGGGTGGCGACGCTCATCCCCGCCGCCATGCACGCCGCGGACGAGCTGCCCGGCCTGCCCACCGGGGCGGGGCTGACCGTCGTCAGCTGGCTGCTGCGGATCGGGTTCCTGGTGTCGCCCCCGGTCGTCGGGCTGGTGGCCGACGCGACCTCCCTGCGCGTCGGCCTGCTCGTCGTCCCCCTGGCCGGGCTGGTGATCATCGCGGGTGCGGGGGCGCTCCCGCGCCGGGCGGCTCAGGCGGAGAGCACGAAGCCCTCATAGCCCTTCTCCGCGACCTCGGCGCAGGTCCGGGCATAGGCGGCCATCCCGCCGGCGTAGGGCATGAACACCCGCGGCTTGCCCGGGACGTTCGCGCCCAGGTACCACGAGGTCGAGGCCTGCGGGAGCAGCGTCCGGTCCGCCACCTCGTTGACGTGCGCGACCCAGGCCCGCTCGGCCTCCTCCGTGGTCTCCATCCGCGTGACGCCCTTCTCGCGCAGGTGGACCAGGCAGTCCGCGATCCACTCGACGTGCTGCTCGATCGCGGTCGGCATGTTGCACAGCACGGACGGGCTGCCCGGCCCGGTGATCGTGAACAGGTTCGGGAAGCCCGCGACCTGCAGCCCGAGGTGCGTCACCGGTCCCGCGGACCACTTCTCCCGCAGCGGCAGCCCGCCCGATCCGCGGATGTCCAGCGCGAGCAGCGGGCCCGTCATCGCGTCGAACCCGGTGGCGAAGATGATGACGTCGAGCGGGTGCTCCGCGCTGGTGCGGATCCCGGCCGGGGTGATCTCGCGGATCGGGTCGGCTCGCACGTCGACGAGCGAGACGTTCGGCCGGTTGTAGGCCTCGAAGTAGTCGGTGTCGATCGGCGGGCGCTTGGTGGCGAAGCCGTGGTCGCGCGGGGTCAGCTTCTCCGCCGTCGCCGGGTCCCGCACCACCGACCGGATCTTGGCCCGGATGAAGTCCGACGCCGTGTCGTTGGCCGCCCGGTCCGTCAGCAGGTCGGCGAAGGAGGCACGGAACTTCAGGCTCCCCCGCTGCCAGGCCTCCTCGTAGATCCGGGTCCGCTCGGCCTCGTCGACCGCGAGCGCCGAGACCTCGCTGATCAGGAAGGGGTGGCCGTTCGTCGACTCGCGCTGGATCCGCCGGATCTCGTCGTAGCGGGCCTTCACCTCGGCCCGCTCGGCGGCCGAGACGGGGCCGTTGCGCGCGGGGATGCTGTAGTTCGCGGTGCGCTGGAAGACGGTCAGGTGCGCGGCCCGTGCGGCGACCACCGGCACCGCCTGGATCCCCGTCGAGCCGGTCCCGACGATCCCGACCCGCTTCCCGGCCAGGTCCACGCCCTCGTGCGGCCAACGCCCCGTGTGGAACCACTCGCCGGCGAAGGTGTCGAGCCCGGGTATGTCCGGGACGTTCGCGGTGGACAGGCAGCCGACGGCCGTGACGAGGAACCGGCAGGTCAGCGTGCGGTCGGCCGTGCGCACCGTCCAGGTGGAGGTCTCGTCGTCGAACGCGGCGGACTCGACCCGGGTGTCGAGGTCGATGTCGCGGTACAGGTCGAACCGCTCCGCCACGTGCTCGAGGTAGGCGCGGATCTCGAAGTGCTCCGGGTACCGCTCGGTCCACTCCCACTCCTGCTGGAGCTCCTCGTCGAACGAGTACGAGTAGTAGTAGCTCTCGGAGTCGCACCGCGCGCCCGGGTAGCGGTTCCAGTACCACGTGCCGCCGACCCCGCCGCCCTGCTCGAGCACCCGCGTCCGGAAGCCCTCGGAGCGCAGCGCGTGCAGGGCGTACAGGCCGGAGAACCCGGCGCCGACGACCACCACGTCCAGGTCGATCTCGGTGCCGGTGCCCGAGTCCGCCGAACCGTTGCGAAACGTCATCGTTCCCTCCCGCCACCCCACTCTGCGGGACGCGACGGTGATCCGCCAGATGCAGCTGACTCACCGACCGCCGAGTGCCTTCTGCCCCTGCAGGGGCAGTTCCCGCTCACGACCCCGCCCCACCTGCGGTGAGCTCCCACAGCGCCGCGACGATCGGGCGCCGCAGGTCGGCGCGGCGGACGCAGAGCCCGATCGGGAAGGGCGCGAGCCCGCCCTCGACGACGGTGAGCCGGTCCGCCACCCCGCTCGTCTCCAGCACGAGCCGCGGGACGATCCCGGTGCCGTACCCGAGGGCGACGAGCGCGAGCAGCCCCTCGTGCCCGTCGGGCTCGGCGGCGATCACCGGCGCGGTGCCGCGGGCCCGGAACCAGCGCTGCGCGGCCTCCCGCACCAGCCCGCGGCGCGGCACCACGAACGGCCCGCCCGCCGCCGCCTCCCGCCCGCGGGCCGTGACCAGGACGAGGTCCGTGGTCGTGAGGGTGCGGGTGAGGATCGCGTGCGGCAGCCGGTGCGGGAGCCCCGCGACGGCGGCGTCGACCTCCGCCTCCTCGAGCCGGGCCAGCGCCGCCGCGGCGTCGCCGGTGCGCAGGTCCACACGGACCTGCGGGTGCGCCTCGCGGAACGGCGCGAGCAGCGCGGGCAGCAACGCCTGGCAGGCCGTGACCGTGGCGAACAGGCGCAGCTCCCCGGCGAGGTCGGCGGGCTCCTCGGCGCCGGCCCGGTACCCCGTCCACAGCGCGAGGGCCTGCTCGGCGTAGCCGGTGAACCGGCGGCCCTCCGCCGTGAGCGCCACCCCGCGCGGGCCACGGTCCAGCAGCCGGGCGCCGGCCCGCGCCTCCAGCCGTTGCACGGTGCGGGTGAGCGTGGCCGGGCTGACGTGGCACTCCAGGCTGGTCCGGCCGAAGTTCAGCGTGCGGGCGAGGTGCAGGAACAGCTCCAGCTCGCGGTGCTCCATCTTTCACCTCCCGCAACGCCCCGGTGCAGTTCTTGCGCTTGTCGCAACGATCCCGCTGACCCTACAACGGGGGCCATGCGATCGGACGTCTTCACCACCGAGCCCCTGGCCGTCCCCGGCGGCACCGAGACCGTGCTGCGCGGCGGCCGGCACCTGTTCCCGCTGCTGCCGGCGGCGCTGCACGGCGTGCGCCGGATCGGCGTGATCGGCTGGGGCCCGCAGGGCCGCGCCCAGGCCCGCAACCTGCGGGACTCGTTGGCCGGCACGGAGGTGCGGGTCGCCGTCGGGCTGCGCCCCGGCTCGGCGTCGGCCGACGACGCCCGGGCCCACGGCTTCACCGAGGCCGACGGCACCCTGGGCGACTGGCTGGCCGTCGCCGCCGAGTCCGACCTGGTGATCCTGTTGATCGCCGACGCCGCGCTCGCCGCGCACCACGAGGAGCTCTTCGCGGTCCTGAAGCCGGGCGCGACCATCGGCCTCTCGCACGGCTTCCTGCTCGGTCACCTCCGCGCGACCGGGCGCGACTTCCCGGCCGGCCACCCGGTGATCGCGGTGTGTCCCAAGGGCATGGGCGACTCCGTGCGGCGGCTCTACGAGCAGGGCGCCACCGTCAACGGCGCCGGGATCAACGCCAGCATCGCCGTGCACGCCGACCCGGACGGCCACGCGGGAGACCGCGCCCTGGCCTGGTCCGTCGCGCTCGGCTCCCCGTACACCTTCGCGACCACCCTGGAGAGCGAGTACCGCTCGGACGTCGTCGGCGAGCGCGGGATCCTGCTCGGCGCGGTGCACGGGCTGGTCGAGGCCCTCTACCGGCAGTTCCTGCTCGACGGCGCCGACCCGGTGACCGCCTACGAGCGCTCCTGCGAGGCCGTGACCGGGCCGATCGCGCACACGATCTCGCAGGCCGGCCTGCGCGCGGTCCGCGACGCCGTCGCCGACACGGAGCTCTTCGACCGCGCCTACGCCGCGACCTACGGGCCGGCGCGCGAGATCCTCGCCGAGATCTACGACGAGGTCGCCGACGGCACGGAGCTGCGCAGCGTCGTCCTCGCCGACGCCCGGCTGGCCACCCGGCCGATGTCGCGGATCGGCGGCTCGCCGATGTGGGCGCACGGCGACGCCGTCCGCGCCCGCCGCGGCACGCACGAGGCCGTGATAGACCCCGTCACCGGCGGGATGTTCGTGGCGACGATGGTCGCCCAGGTCGACGAGTTCGCCGAGCGCGGGCACGCCTGGTCGGAGATCGTCAACGAGTCGATCATCGAGGCCGTCGACTCGCTGCTGCCTTACATGCACGCCCGGGACGTGGCGTACATGGTCGACAACTGTTCCCGCACAGCGCGGCTCGGCACCCGGCGCTGGGGCCCGCGCTTCCAGGCCGCCTACGAGCAGATCGCGCTGCCGGCGCTCGCCGCCCCCGCGGACCCCGAGCTGGTGCACGCGTTCCTCGACAACCCCGTGCACGAGGCCCTCGCCGCGGCCGCCGCGCTGCGCCCGAGCGTCGACATCGCGGTGTAGCCGCTCGGGAGGGGCGATGGCCGCCCTGGCGACGATCGCCACGCACGGGGAAGGTGGGCGCATGAGCACGACACACCGGATCGCCCTCATTCCCGGCGACGGCATCGGGCAGGAGGTGATCCCGCCCGCGACCGCGGTGCTCGACGCGGTGGGCCGCCGGCACGGCCTCTCCTTCACCTACGACGAGCTCGACTGGTCGTGCGAGCGCCACGCCCACGAGGGCGCGATGATGCCGGCCGACGGCCTGGACCGGATCCGGTCGCACGACGCGATCCTGCTCGGCGCGGTCGGCTGGCCGGGCGTCCCCGACCATGTGTCGCTGTGGGGGCTGCTGATCCCGATCCGCCGCGCCTTCGCCCAGTACGTCAACCTCCGCCCGATCGCCGTGCTGGAGGGCGTGCCCAGCCCGCTGTCCGGCGCGAAGGCCGGGGAGGTGGGCTTCGTCGTCGTCCGGGAGAACGCCGAGGGCGAGTACTCCGAGATCGGCGGCCGGATGAACCGCGGGCTGCCCTCGGAGCTGGCCGTGCAGGAGGCGGTGTTCACCCGTGCCGGGATCGTCCGGATCGCCGACTACGCCTTCACCCTCGCGGCGTCCCGGCGCAAGCACGTCACGAGCGCCACCAAGTCCAACGGCATCGTGCACACCATGCCCTTCTGGGACGAGGTCGTGGCCGAGCGGGCGGCCGCGTACCCGGACGTCGAGCTGCGCAGCGAGCACATCGACGCCCTCGCCGCGAAGCTGGTGCTGCAGCCCGAGCGGTTCGACGTGATCGTGGCCTCGAACCTGTTCGGCGACATCCTCTCCGACCTCGCCGCCGCGGTCGCGGGCTCGATCGGGATCGCGCCCTCGGGCAACCTCAACCCGGAGCGCGAGTTCCCGTCGATGTTCGAGCCGGTGCACGGCTCGGCGCCGGACATCGCCGGCCGGGACCTGGCTAACCCGCTGGGCGCCATCTGGTCCGCTTCGATGATGCTCGACCACCTCGGGCACCCCGAGGCCGGCGCGGAGGTGCTCGACGCGGTGCGGGCCCAGCTCGCCGAGGGAGAGGTCCGGACGCGGGACATGGGCGGCACCGCGGGCACCGCCGAGTTCACCCGCGCCCTCCTCGACCGCCTCTGATCGAGGAACGAACGGCACTCTCGCTCACTAGGTCTGAGCGGAAGTGCCGTTCGCTCACCATGGGCCTCCCTACACGAACGCTCAGTCCTGGGCGGCGGGGCGGATGTTCTGGTTGAGGTGGAAGACGTTGTCCGGGTCGTAGTCCCGCTTCACGCGGGCGAGCCGCGCGTAGTTGCCGCGGTAGGAGGCGCGCACCCGGTCCTGGCCCTCGTCCATGAGGAAGTTGACGTAGGCGCCGCCCGCCGAGGTCGGGTGCAGCTCCTCCCAGTAGTCGCGGGTCCAGCGGGTGATCCGCTCGGCGTTGCCCGGGTCGGGGTCGACGCCGACGATGACCCCGGCCCACCCGCCGTCGCGGTACGCGAAGGCCGTCTCGTCGTCGGCCACCCGCGCGGCGGCGCCGTCGATCGGGTACAGGTGCATCGTCGAGTGCCCGGTGGGCAGGAGCGGGCCGAACTTCTCGTGCACCGCGACGCCGGCGTCGGAGATCTCGTCGAAGAAGTCCGCCCGCCAGTACCACTGCAGGCCGGCCGGGTAGAGGCCGTCGAACGCGCTCTGCAGGGCGGAGAAGGGCATCGGCGCCACCCCGACGAGCAGCGGCGCGCCGAACTCGCGGATCGGGGCCAGCACCTCGTCCGCCCGGTCGTGCGGGCCGGTGTAGCACCAGACGATCCCGCAGACCTTGCGGCCCCACATCTCCTCCGGGAAGGGGGCCGCGGGCGGGACGGTGAGCAGCGCGAACCAGCCGCTGAGCTCCTCCGGCAGGGACGGCACCAGGGCGCGGTACCAGCGCAGCACCTCGCCGGTGTCGGCGAGGTCGTAGAGCACGGGACCGGCCACGACCGTGCCGTGCTCGCCGATCTCGTGACAGCGGAAGGTGAAGGACGTGACGACCCCGAAGTTGCCGCCGCCGCCGCGCAGCGCCCAGAACAGGTCCGGGTGCGAGGACGGGCCGGCGGTCACGGCCCGCCCGTCGGCCAGCACGACGTCCGCCGACAGGAGGTTGTCGACGGTGAGGCCGAAGCGGCGGGTGAGGTAGCCGATGCCGCCGCCGAGCGCGAGGCCGGCGACCCCGGTCGAGGCGATGAACCCCGACGGCGTGGCCAGGCCGGACGGCACCGTGGCCCGGTCGACGTCGCCCCACGTGCAGCCGGCGTCGACCCGGACGGTGCGCCGCTCGGGGTCCACGTCGACGCCGCGCATCGCGGAGAGGTCGACGACCAGGGCGTCGTCCCGTACGCCGAGGCCGGCGGCGTGGTGCCCGCCGCTGCGGACGGCGATCTCGATCCGGTGGGCACGGGCGAACCGCACGGCGGCGACCACGTCGGCGGTGTCGCGGCACCGGGCGATCGCGGCCGGCCGCTGGTCGATCATGCCGTTGTAGACGGCACGGGCGTCGTCGTAGCCCGGGTCGCCCGGGAGGATCAGCTCGCCCCCGATGTCGGTGGCGAGGTCGGCGAACGGCGTGCTGGTGGTGCGGGAGGGCGTGGCGGTCACACTCGCTCCTTCGGTCGGTGCGTCCGACGTGCTCGGGCGCGGCACCGGCCGACGCTAGGAACGCACCGTTCACGCGTCGTTCGGGTGCGCGGCCGGCGTCCCCGGCCGCGGACGAACGGCGAACGCCCCGTCCGCGGCACCGTCGGGCACCCCGTCGGGCACCCCGTCGGGCACCCCGCGGACCACCCCGCCGGGCACGGCGTCCGACACCCCGCGGGCCTCGAGATCGGCCCGGCACCGGGCCAGCAGCGCCACACTCCCCTGCCGGGCGGCGAGCCGCGCGGCCTCCCGCAGCCGCTCGACCGCGCGCCCGGGGTCGTCGTGGACGGCCCGGCGCCGCAGCACCTCGGGGATCCACCAGACGTCGTCGTGGGCCCGGCCGGCCGCGAGGGCGGCGTCGAGGGTGGCCGCCGCGGCGTCCGGCCGGCCGTCCCGCTCCAGCCGGTCCGCGAGCAGCGACAACCAGTACGGCATCCGCGCGAACGCGTCGTGCGCCTCCAGGCTGGCGATCCCGGTCCGCACCAGGTCGGTGCCCGACGCGTCGGTCCGCGACCAGCCCTCGAGCACCCGGGCCCAGTCCTCGTAGTAGGCGAAGGAGTAGCGGTCGCACAGCCCGCGCAGCTCGTCGACGACCCGGCCCAGCTCGATCCGGTCGTTCCGGAGCTGGTGGGTGATGGCCCCGTACGCCAGCGCCACCGCCAGCACGAACGGGTTCCCGGTCGTGCGGGCCAGCGCGATCGCGTCCCGGCTGCTGGCCACTGCGGCCGCGGGGTCGCCGAGCAGCCAGTACGCGTGCGCCGCGAACCCCCGCCCGTGCACGTCCGCCCGGGTGCCGATGCTCAGCGGGTGGAAGCCGCCGAGCTCGACGGCGCGCCGCAGGTGCTCGAGGGCCTCGGCGGGCCGGCCCAGGCTCAGCGCGGAGCCGCCGAAGGCGAAGTGCGCCGGACCGCTCAGCTCGGAGTCGGGTTCGACCAGGGACAGCGCGCGGCCGGCGGTGCGGTGCGCCTCCTCGGTGTCGCCGTGCACGAACAGGGACGTCCACAGCCCGACCAGCCCGTTGAGCTGGGCGTCCCGGCGGCCCAGCAGCTCCGCCCGCGCGACCGCGCCCTCCAGCGTCTCCCGCACCCGCGCCGATGCATAGCCGAACCGTGCGTTCAACGGCGCGGCCATCGCCTCCAGCAGGGCCAGCTCGCGCCGCGCCCGGTCCCGCCCCTCGGGCAGGGTCCGCACGATCGCCAGGGCCTCCTCCAGCAGCCGGACGGCCTCGCCGTGGGCGAACATCCCGGCGGCGACGTCGGCGGCGCGGCGGTAGTGCCCCACGGCCCGCTCCCCGTTCCCGGCCCGCGCGTACTGCTCGGCGAGCTGGGCGGAGACGGCGTCGGGGTCGTCGGCGTGCAGCATCTCCAGGGCCTGGGCGACCCGGCGGTGCAGCAGCCACCGCCGCGGCCGGCTGACCTGCGCGTACGCGGCCTCCCGGAGCAGGTCGTGGGAGAAGTCGTAGCCGTCGCCGGTCTCCCGCAGGATGCGCGCCCGCCACAGCTCGTCGACGGCCCGGACGACGGTGTCGGCGTCGAGATCCGCGGCCTCGGTGAGCAGGTCCAGGGTGAAGTCGCGGCCGACGGCGGCCCCCAGCCCGGCGACGTCGCACGCGGCCGGCGTCATCTGCTGCAGCCGCCGGGTGAGCACGGCGGTGACCCGGCCGGCCGGGGCGGACCCGGACGGGTCGCCCGCCCGGGCGGTCTCGACGATGTAGAGCGGGAACCCGCCGGTGGTGGCCTGCAGGAGGGCCGCGTCCGCGGGGTCGGGCGCCCGGCCGGTGACCGCCTCGACGAGCGCGGCGGTGTCCGCGGCGTCGAAGGGCGGCAGGCGCACCTCGGTGAGGAGGCCGGCGGCCTGCATGCGGCTGATCCACTGCGGGAGGCCCGGCTCCTGGTCCTCCGGGTCGTCGCGCAGGGTCGCGACCACCAGGATCGGGGCGTCCGGGGTGAGCTTGAGGCAGAACGTGAGGAAGGCGAGCGTCTCGGGGTCGCACCAGTGCAGGTTGTCGATCGTCAGCAGGATCGGGCGGCCGAGGTGCAGCAGCGCCCGGGCGATGCCCTCGTAGAAGCGGTGGCGCTGCCAGGCGTCGACCATCGCGGACGGGCCCGGTTCGGCGCGGGCGCGGCTGGTGGGGACCAGCCGTTCGACCTCGGTCCGCCACACGCCGTCGAGCCCGGTGAGCGCCGAGCGGATCGCCGGGGTGCGCAACCAGTCCGCCACCGGCGCGAGCGCGAGCCGGCCCGCCGTGCCGAAGCACTGGGCCTCCGCGACGACCGCGCCGCCGCGGCGGACGCGGTCGGCCAGCTCGGCCATCAGCCGGGACTTGCCGACGCCGGCGTCGCCGCGCACGACGAGCAGTCCGGGCCGCCCGGCGACGGTGCGGCGCCAGCGGTCCTGGAGGAACCCCAGCTCCCGGACCCGGCCCACCAGCTCCGCCCCGGCCCGGCCCGCCCGGCCGGGCGCCGGGGCCGACGCGGGTGCCGGGGCGGCGGGACCGCCGCGGGCCAGCACCCGGTCGAGCGTGCGTCGGGTCTGCGGGTCCGGTACCACGCCCAGCTCCCGCTCCAGCAGCGAGGCGCAGTGGTGGTAGGTGCTCACCGCGCCGGCCCGGTCCCCCGACTCGGCCTGCAGCTCCATGAGGTGCCGGTAGCCGGCCTCCTCCAGCGGCCGCAGCTGCACCCGGCGCCGCGCGAGCCCGACCGCCTCGCCGGGGTCGCCGGCGCGCGTCCGCGCCGCGACGGCCCGGTCGAGCAGGTCCACGCACTGCTGCTCCAGGACCGTCCGCTCGGCGAGGGCCCAGTCCTCGACGCTGCCCGGCAGGAACTCCCCCCGGTACGTCCCGAGGGCCGCGTCCGCGTGCGCCAGGAACGCCGCCGTGTCGCCCCGCGCCTCGGCGGCGAGCGCGGCGGCCCGGGACCTCGCGAACTCCCGGACGTCGACCCGACAGTCCGGCGCGTCCTGCCAGCCCAGGTCCCGGCTGCTGACCAGGAGCGACGATCCGTCGCCGAGCAGCCCGCGCAGGTGGTGCAGCTCGCGGCGGAGGTTCGTCAGGGCCTGGTCGTCCGTCGAGTCGGGCCAGAAGAGCGGGGCGATGCGCTGGCGGGGCTGCGGGGACCCGGCGTGCACCACGAGATAGGCGACCAGGAGGAGGGTGCGCGACGGCCGGACCAGGACCGTGCCGTCGGCGTCCCGTACCACCTGCTCGCCGAGGAGCGTGACCTCCAGCATCCCGGCCCCCTCCGCACGGGCCCGCCTCGGCACGGCGCGCGGCCGTCCCGCCAGCGTCCCGGCCGGACCGGGTGGGCGGCAGGGCCGGTCGGGCGGTGGATGGTGGACCGATCGGTGGAGCGGGTGCCCTCCGGCCACGCCGGGTCCCGGCCCCGGCGCGGCACGCGACCGCGTCACCGGGACCGGGACCGGGCCGGGCCGGGCCGGGATCAGGCCGCGACGAGGGCCGCGTCGCCCGGCGCGGCGAGCTCCGCCGCGAAGCCGACCTCGTGGCCCTGCGAGATCGCGATCGCGGCGGGGAACACCGAGAGGAACAGCGCCTGCGCGGCGACGTTCTCGGCGAGCGCGTCGGCGTGCACCACCCGGTGCCCGGCCGCACGGCCCCGCTCGATCACGGCGCGGACCAGCCGGGAGCCGATCCCGCGGCCCTGCCACTCGTCGACGACCTCGACGGCCAGCTCGGACCGGCCGCCCACGACCGCGATCAGCCGGGCGATCCCGACGGGCCGGCCGGACCCCGTGAAGGCGGCGACGGCGATGTGGCTCCGCCCGTCGACCGCGGCGAGCATCGCGCGCACCTCCGGGGTCGGCCGCGGGGCCGGGGTGTGGAAGCGGCGGTAGCGGCTCGTCGGGGACAACCCGTCCAGCACGGCGTCGAGCACGTCGAACCGGTCCGGGCCGAGCTCCTGGATCCGGATGTCGGCGGTCGGGGCGTGAGGGATCAGGACATCGGCGTTCATCGGAACAACTCCGTGGTGAGCAGGGCGAGGGCGAGGGCCCCGAACAGGGCGATCGGCAGGCTCCGGAACCGGTGCCACAGCACCCAGGCCCCGGCCGCGGCCAGGAGGGCCGGCACCGTCCCGGCGAGCGTGACCGCCCCGTGCGGGGCGAGCAGGGCGGGCACGACGATCGCGCCCAGGACCGCGGGGCCGACGTGCGGCAGCACCCGCGCGAGCGGCGCCGGCGGCTCGGGCCGGGCCACCACCAGGAACGCCGCACGCATCGCGTACATCCCCGCGGCGACGGCGACGAGGACGAGCAGGTCACGCATCACGGACTCCCTCCGGAGGATCGGTGCGCGGCGCCCGCCGCCACGCCTCGGCGGCAACGCCTGCGGTGATGCCGGCCGCGGCGCCGACGAGCAGGCCGAGGCCCAGCGGCAGCGCGGTGACGGCGAGGGCGACCGCGCCGCCGGCCGCCGCGGCGGCGTAGGCGGCCCGGCCGGTGAGCATGGGCAGCAGCAGGAGCAGAAGGGTCAGCGCGGCGGCGAGGTCGACCGGCAGCCACTGCGGCAGCACACCGGCGAGCAGCACGCCGGCGCCGGTCAGCACCTGCCACGCCACGAACAGCGTGGCGCCGACGGTGAGGTAGTAGACGCGGCGCTCGCGCGCCCCGCCCCCGCCGCCGGGCCCGCCGAACCGCCCGATCGCCAGTGCGTAGACCGGGTCGCTCAGCAGGTACGCGCCGAGCCACCGCCAGCGCCGCGGCCACTCCGCGGCGTACGGGGCGAGCGACGCGCTGTAGAGCAGCATCCGCGCGGTGGCGACCAGCGTGGCGGCGACGACCAGGAAGGCCCCGGCGCCGCCGTCGAGCAGCGTGACGGCCACGAGCTGGGCCGCCCCGTTGAACAGCAGCGGCGAGGAGGCCCACGCGACCCCCGCGGGCAACCGCGTCGAGGCCAGGGTGGCGCCCAGCGTGAGGCCGAACGGCAGGTACGCCACGATCACCGTCGCGGAGTCGGCGAGCGCGCGCCGGAACGGTGAGCGGTCCGACGCCAACCTGGCGAAGGCCGGCGCCCTCATGCCGCCACCCGCCACGACGAGGCACGCGGCTCGTCGGCGCCCGGCGGGCCCGGCCGCCCGGGTGTCGCCGGCGGTGCGGGCCGGGGCGGGGTCGGGTGGGGGGTCATCGCGGTCTCCTCGCGAGGTCGGCGGGTGCGGACGAGCCGACGCTAGGAACGCGCCGTTCGGACCCCGTTCGCCGCGCGTCGCCCACCGGGCGGGCGGCGCCGAACGCCGAGCGCGGGGGCGGAACGGAGACCGCCGTGGGATCCCGCTTGACCTCGACCTCGGTTCAGCGTGCAGGCTCGATCCGTGACCGCCCCCGTCCCCTCCGCCCCGTCGGTCCGCGACGAGCTCTTCGGCCCCCACCGGCGCGCGGTGACCGTCGGGATCGTGCTGCTGATCAGCCTCGTCGCGTTCGAGCAGATGGGCGTCGGCACCGCGATGCCCGCGGTGGTCGCCGAGCTCGGCACCGTCGCGGACTACGCCTGGCCCTTCGTCGCCTTCATCGCCACGACCGTCGTGGGCACCGTCCTCGGCGGGCGGTGGTGCGACGCGCGCGGGCCCCGGCTCGTCCTGCTGCTCGCCCCCGCGGTGTTCGGGCTGGGCCTGCTGGTGGCCGGCACCGCGGGCTCGCTGGGCCAGCTCCTGGCCGGGCGGCTGCTGCAGGGCCTCGGCGCCGGCGCCCAGGGCGTGGCCGTGTACGTGCTGATCGCGCTGGTGTACTCCGCGCACGCCCGGCCCGCGGTGTTCGGGCTGGTGTCCTCGGCGTGGGTGGTGCCGTCCCTGGTCGGGCCGCCGGTCGCCGGGCTGGTCACCGAGCACCTGTCGTGGCACTGGGTCTTCCTCGGGCTGCTCCCGCTGGTGGTGCTGGCCGTGCTGCTGGTGCTGCCGGCGGTGCGCGGGCTGGCCCCGCCCCTCGAACCGGCCCCGCCGCACCGCGGGCTCGTCGCGGCCGCGGTGGCCGCCGCACTGGGCGTGTCCGCGCTCAGCTGGGCGGGCCAGCACCCCACGCCCGTCGGCGCGGTGCTCGCCGTGGCCGCGCTGGCGGTGCTGGTGCCCGCGCTGCGCCGCCTCGTGCCGGCGGGGACGGTCCGGGCACGGCGCGGGGTCGCCGCCGTCGTCGCCGGGCGCGGGCTGATCGCCGGGGCATTCTTCACCGTGACCGCCTACCTGCCGCTGATGCTGGCGGCGACCCACGGCTGGTCGCTGTCCGCGGCCGGGCTGCCGCTGATCGTCGGGTCGCTGGGCTGGTCCGCCGCGGCCGCATGGCAGGGCAGGCGGCCCGAGCTGCCGCGGCCCCGGCTGCTGCGGATCGGGATGCTGCTGATCGCGTTCGGGACGGCCGGGCTGCTCCTCGTCGCCCCCTCGTGGGGTGTCGCCTGGGCCGCCCTGCCGCTCTGGCTGGTCGCCGGGGTCGGCATGGGGCTGGGCTTCTCCTCGCTGTCGGCCCTGCTGCTCGCCGGGTCGGCCGCCGACGCGGTGGGCTACCACTCCTCCGCCGCCCAGCTCGCCGACCAGCTGGCCCAGGCGACCTTCGTCGGCCTCGGCGGCGCGCTGCTCGCCGTCCTCGTGACCCCGGCCGTCGCCCTGCCCGTGCTGCTGGTCGTGCTCGTCGTGCTCGCCCTGACCGGGGCGGCGATCGCGTCCCGGACCGCGCCGCACCCGGTCGACCCGTAGGCACGGGCGTCGTCCGGCGAGGAGGTCCGCGACGACCCGGCCCGCGCTGCGCAGGTTGTGACGGCGGAGTCCGGGGTAGCACCCGCCGGTGACGACAGCACGCGAGCGACTGCAGCAGGCGGCGGCGGACCGGTTCGACTTCGCCGAGCTGCACCCCGACCAGCTCGACGGCATGGAGCACCTCGTCGAGGGCCGCGACGTCCTCGCCGTCCTGCCCACCGGCGCCGGCAAGTCCGCGATCTACCAGGTGCCCGCCGTGCTCCTGGAGGGCCCGACCGTCGTCGTGTCGCCGCTCATCGCGCTGCAGCACGACCAGCAGCTGGGGCTCGCCGAGCGCGACGTGCCCGAGGCCGTCACGGTCAACTCCGCCCAGCCGGCGGCCCGCACGAGGCACGCCTGGGAGGCGCTCGCCACGGGTGAGGCCGAGTACCTGTTCCTCGCCCCCGAGCAGCTGTCCAAGGACGAGGTCGTCGAACGACTCGTCGAGGCCGGCATCGGCCTGTTCGTGGTCGACGAGGCGCACTGCGTGTCGGAGTGGGGCCACGACTTCCGCCCCGACTACCTGCGGATCGGGGCCGCGATCGAGCGGCTCGGGCACCCGCCGGTGGTGGCCCTGACGGCGACGGCCGCGCCGCCCGTGCGGGCGGACATCATCGAGCGCCTGGGCCTGCGCGAGCCCCGCGAGATCGTGCGGAGCTTCGACCGGCCCGAGCTGCACCTGACCGTGCGGGTCTACGCCGACGACGACCTGCGGCACCGTGAGCTCGTCGAGCGGGTCCGCGAGCTGCCGAGGCCCGGCATGGTCTACGTGGCGACGCGGAAAGAGGCCGAGCGCTACACCGAGGCGCTGGAGGCCGCGGCGCCGGACGTCCGCGCCGCCCACTACCACGCCGGGCTGAACCGCAAGCGGCGCGAGGAGGTGCACGACGGCTTCCTCGCCGGCGACCTGGACGTCGTCGTCGCGACCTCGGCCTTCGGGATGGGCATCGACAAACCGGACGTGCGGTTCGTGCTGCACGCCGCCTCGCCCGGCTCGCTCGACGCCTACTACCAGCAGATCGGCCGGGCCGGCCGGGACGGCGGGGCCGCCACCGTCGAGCTGCACCACCACCACGACGACCTGCGCCTGCAGCGGTTCCTCGTGGCCCGCCGCCCCAAGCCGGAGGCGCTCCGCGCGGTGCTCACCGCCCTCGAGGAGGGCCCGGCCACCGGCAAGGAGCTCGGCGAGCGCTCGGAGCTGTCACCGCAGCGCCGGACCACTGCGGTCAACCTGCTCGAACAGGTCGGCGCGGTGCAGGTCGAGGAGGGCCGGATCTCCCGCGCCGACCTGTCGGCGCAGGAGGCCGTCGACGCCGCCGTGGAGGCCGCCGAGCGGCACCGCCGGCTGGTCCGCTCCCGCATCGACCTGGTCCGCGAGTACGCCGAGACCGCCGGCTGTCGCCGCCGCTACCTGCTCGGCTACTTCGGCGAGGAACTCGGCGGGCCGTGCGGGCACTGCGACACCTGCGAGGCGGGCTCGGCCGAGGAGCACGTCCCCGAGGACCTCGGCGACGAGCGCGACGGGCTCACCCCCAGCACCCCCGTCCGGCACACGGAGTGGGGCGACGGCGTGGTGCTCGCCACCGAGGCCGACCGGCTGACCGTGCTGTTCGACGAGCGCGGCTACACCACGCTCTCCCGGCAGGCCGTGGAGCAGAACGACCTGCTCGACGTCCGGGAGGCGTAGCCCCCGGGCGCGCCTCGCCCGGGCCCCGGCGGATCAGCGGAGGATGTCGGAGGGCGTGTCCTCGATGAGGTAGCAGACGTGGTCGGGGTGGCAGCGCCCCGTGTCCGGCACCATCGCGGGCGGGACCCGCGCGCGGAGGTCGTCGCGGAGGGCCGTCAGCTCCCTGATCCTCGCCTCGACCGCCGCGATGTGGTCCCTGAGCAGCTCGGCGACGTGCTCGCACGGCGGCCCGACCCGGTCCCGGACGCGCAGCACCTCGGTGATCTGGGCCAGCGACAGGCCCAGGGCCTGCGCGGCCCGGACGAACCGCAGGCGCGTCACGGCCTCGTCGTCGTACTCGCGCAGCCCACCGGGCGTGCGTCGGGGGGCCGGCAGGAGCCCGGCCTGCTCGTAGAAGCGGATCGTGCGCACCCGCACCCCGGACCGCACGGCGAGCTCCCCGATCCGCATCGGACGAGGCTAACCCCGACGGCCCTTGACCCTCCACCCTGCTGGAGGTCCTACGGTGCGACGAGCGGCAGGGAGAGGCGGTCGTCGGTCATGACGGAGGGCGCCGCCCTCCCCGCCGCTGTCGAAGAGCCTCACCCGAGCAGGACCCACCCCCCGCCCTGCTCGGGTGAGGCCGCCCGGTCCGCTCCTCCGCGGTCCGGGTGACCGTGCGCCCGGCGGCTCCGCTAGCGGTCCAGCAGCTCCTTCACCGCGGCGTCGATGAACGCGGTGTCGACCGGGTTCGCCCCGCCGCCCGCGAAGTGCCCCCACACCCCGGGGATCACCCGCAGCTCGGCGTCCCGCAGGTGCGAGACGGTCCACTCCTCGTCCTCCGGCGGGAAGTACAGGTCCTTCTCCGCCGGCATCACGATCGCCTTCGCCCGGATCGAGCCGAGCGCCTCCTCGGTGGAGGAGAACCCGGGCGTCTTCCCGACGTCGCCGTTCCACCAGGTGTCGAGCATGGTGAGGAGGTTGTTCGGGTCCCGGCCGTCGAGGAAGAAGCCCTCCCAGAACCCGACCGCGAAGTCCTCCAACGACGTGTAGCCCATCTCCCGCCACACCTCGTTCCAGTAGAAGGCCTGCGAGAACCCCCAGCCCGCGTAGATCCGGGCGAAGGCCCGCAGCCCGCCGACGGGCCAGTCGTCCGGCGGATACCAGCCACCGTCGAACCCGACGGACGCGGTCAGCGCCGCGCGCAGCGAGTCGAGGAAGACCTGGTTGTGCGGCGCGGTCCGCGGCGACCCGCAGAAGGGCAGCATGCGCTGCACCATCTCCGGGTGGCTGACCGCCCACTGGTAGGTCTGCCCGGCGCCCATCGACCAGCCGAGCACCAGCGGCAGCGTCTCGACGCCGAACACCTCGGTGACCAGCCGGTGCTGCGCCGCGACGTTGTCCCGCACGTTGATCCGCGGGAACCGCGCCCGGTCCCACGGCGGCGGGGTGTTCGACGGCGACGACGACAGCCCGTTGCCCAGCATGTTCGGCACCACGACGAACCACCGGGCCGGGTCGAGCGCCATCCCCTCCCCGATCAGCCACTCGTTCTCCCAGTGCCGCCCGGAGTACCAGGTCGGGTAGAGGATCAGGTTGCCGCGGTCGGCGTCCAGCTCGCCGTAGGTCTGGTAGGCGATCCGGGCCGGCCGCAGCGTCGCCCCGCACTCGAGGGTGAACTCCGGGATCTCGTGGACCTCGTAGGAGGCGTCCGGACCCGTCACGAGCTCACCGCGCAGCTCCCCCGGTCCTTGCGCGCCGGACCGCTCGCCGACGGCCGCAGGTCGTCCTCGAAGATCGCGGTCGGCAGGTAGAGCGAGCAGCAGGCGTTCGGGATGTCGACGACACCCGAGACCCGGCCCTCGATCGGCGCCGACCCCAGCAGCAGGTAGGCCTGGGGGCCGGAGTAGCCGAACTTCTCCAGATAGGTCACGGCGTTGAGGCAGGCGTTGCGATAGGCCTCCGTGGCGTCGTTGTAGAGCTGGGTGTCGGTCTCGTGCTGCACGCCGATGCCGATGAAGGTGAGGAACTCGGAGTACCGCGGCTCGACGTTGCCCGGCATCAGGATCGGGTTCGTCGTCACGCCGTAGGTCTCCATGCCACCCTTGATCAGGTCGACGTGGAAGTCGATGAACCCGCCCATCTCGATGGCGCCGCAGAAGGTGATCTCGCCGTCGCCCTGGGAGAAGTGCAGGTCACCGCCCGAGAACAGGGCACCCGGCACGTGCACCGGGTAGAAGACCCGCGAGCCCCGGGTGAAGTTCTTGATGTCGTGGTTGCCGCCGTTCTCGCGGGCGGGCACGGTGCGGGCGCCGTCGCGGGCGATCTCGGCGAGGACGTCGCCGGTCGCGCTGCCGCCCAGGGTGGCCTCCTCCAACGGAGGCAGCGCCAGCGGCGGGACGCGGTCCGGGTCGGTGGCGATGAGGGCCCGTTCCCGGGCGTTCCACCGGTTGAGCAGCTCATGGCTGGGTGCGGTGCCGAACAGGCCGGGGTGGGTGATGCCGGTGTACCGCACACCGGGGAGGTGGCGGGAGGTGGCGACCTGGCCGCGGAAGTCCCAGATCGCCTTGTAGGCGTCGGGGAACCGGTCGGTGAGGAAGCCGCCGCCGTTCTGCTTCGCGAAGATGCCGGTGTAGCCCCAGCCCTGGCCGGGCGCGTCGCCGATCTGCTGCGGCACCGGGCCGAGGTCGAGGATGTCGACGACGAGCAGGTCCCCGGGCTCCGCGCCCTCGACCGCGATCGGTCCGGAGAGCATGTGGCAGCGGGTCAGGTCGACGTCCCGGACGTCGTTCGCCGAGTCGTTGTTCCCGATCTGGGCGTCCGTCCACTCCCGGCACTCGACGCGGATCGACGTGTCGGGGGCGACGGTCACCGCCGGCGGGATCTCCGGGTGCCAGCGGTTGTGGCCGGGCACCTTCTGGTCGCGCATGGGCTTCGCCTGGTCGACGGAGAAGACGACGTCGGGCATGGCGGTTCCTCCTGGTCAGCGGAGTGATCGAGCCGGACTTGCGTCAGGGACGGGGCAGGCGGGCGTGCCGCGGGTCCCGGCTGACCGGGGTGGCCCGGCGGTTGCGGCCGGGCACCGAGGAGACGACGGCGGGCTCGTCGGCGCTGCGTTCCGAGGCGTCGAGGGCGCGGCGCATCCGGGGGTCGCCCGCGCGCAGCGCCGGTGACTCGAAGACCCGGCGGGCCGCGGTGCCGCACTCGGGGCAGGTGGCGGGGGCCCCCGCCTCGCGCATCGGCCGGATCACGTCGAATCCCCCGCAGTGCGGGCAGCGGAACGCGTAGGTGGGCACGGGCGCCTCCCAATTTGCTGTCATGTGAAACTATGTCGAGCGACAGCAATCAGGTCAAGCGGGCGAGCACGTCGAACTCGAGCCCGTCGGCCCGGGCCAGGTAGACGTCCTGCCGGAGGTGGTTGTGCACCAGCGCGACGTCGCCGCGCGGGCTCTCGTAGGCGATCCCCTCCCCCGCCCCCGACACCGCGTCGACGTCGAGGGAGCCCGCCCGCTCCGCCAGCCGGGCCAGCAGGGTCAGGCCCTCGAAGCAGGACTCGGCCAGCGCGCCGGGCACCGGGGCACGCGGCCCGAACCGCTCGACGTAGCGGCGGGAGAAGTCCAGGCCGGCGGCGGTCGGGAGGCTCTCGAACCAGGCCGCGGCGGAGTACAGCTCCTGGGACGGGCCGCTCGCGAGCAGCATGTTCTCCTCCATCAGCGGACTGAACCGCACGCAGCGCCGGTCCGCCCCGGCGGCGGCGAAGGCGCGGTTGAAGCGCACCGCGTCCGAGCCCACCAGGAACATCAGCACGCCCTGCGCGCCCGAGCGCAGCACCCGCTCCAGCGTCGCCGAGAAGTCCTCGGTCCCCAGCGGGACGAAGACCTGGTCGAGGATCCGCACGTCCGGCGTGGTCCGGGCCCAGGTCCGCGCGGCGCGCGCCGAGACCCGCGGCCACACGTAGTCGTCGCCGACGATGCACCAGGTGCGCACGCCCAGTTCGGCGGCCATCCAACGCAGGCCGGGGAGCACCTGCCGGTCCGGGGTCTCGCCGGCGAGGAACACCCCGGGGGTGCGCTCACCGCCCTCGTAGAGCGGGGCGTAGACGTAGGGCACCCGCCCGCTGACCCGCGGGGCGACCTCCTGCCGCACGGCCGAGATGTGCCAGCCGGACACCGCCTGCACCGCCCCCGCCTCGACGAGCGCGCCCACCTCGGCGGCGACCTCGGCCGGGGCACGGCCACCGTCGACCGCGCGGAGCCGGACCTCGCGGCCGAGCACGCCCCCGGCCGCGTTCAGCTCGGCCACCGCCAGGGCGCCGCACGACTCGCAGGCGGGGCCGAACAGCCCCGCCGGCCCGCTGCGGGGCACCACGAAGGCGACCTCCACCACGTCGCCCGTGCGGCCCCCGCCGCCCACGAGGTCACCGCCGCTCCGCCTGCCGCTCCCGCCGCTGCCGGCCGTGCGCATCGCGGACCTCCCCGGTCGTGTCCGCCGTCGGAGTCCTCCGCGTGAGAGTCTTGACCAGAACGCCCCTCCCCGTCACCCCTCCCCGCAGGAAGTGGACCCGCCGTGAGCAGTGCCCCACCGTCGGTCACCGACACCGGCCTCCTGGACGCGCTCGCCGGTGCGGCGCACCGGGTCGAGCGCCGGATCGAGGCGGCGCTCGGGCCCGACGGTCCCGGGCTCGACCGGTGGCGCGTGCTCGACCTGCTCGCGGACGGCGAGGGCCACCCGATGAGCGGGATCGCCGCGGCCGTCCGGGTCCCCGCGCCGACCCTGACCAAGATCGTCGACCGGTTGATCGACCAGGGGCTGGTCTACCGCCGGGTCGACGAGACCGACCGCCGCCGCGTGCTCGTCCTGCTGTCCGACCGCGGGCGGGAGCTGCACGGGCGGCTCGCCCCGGCCGTTCGGGAGGTCGAGGCGGCGCTGCTGCGGGAGCTCGGCCCGGCCGCGGGTGACCTGCACCGGCACCTCGGGAAGCTCGCCCGCTGAGCGGTGCCGGGCCGTCCCGGGATGCCGGTGTCAGGCCGGGTCACGGGCGGCGAGGGCCTCGTCGAGCAGGCGGTCGTAGGCGTTCCCGAGCTCGGTGAGCGCCGTGGTCGCGTCGCCGCGGAAGACCGGGCCGTGCATCAGGCCGAGCGCCTCGGGACGCAGGTCGGCGAGGGCGCGGACGGCGGGTCCGGTACCCGGGGTCAGCGCCGTGGCGTGGAACAGCGCCTCGGCCGCGAGGGCCGGTTCGACCGGATCGGACTCGGCGACCGCCGGTGCGTGGCCCGTCGCGGTGAACAGGTCCCCGCAGAGCAGCGTCCCGGTCGTCTCCTCGTACAGCAGCCCCGACTCCCAGCCGTGCGGTACGTGCGAGGTGTCGATCCAGCGCACGCGTCGCCCACCGAGCTCGAGGGTCTCGCCGTTCGCGAGCGCGCGCGGCGGACGGTCGGCCAGGTCGTTGAGCGACACCATCACGCCGAGGATCCCGTGGACGATCTCGGCCCGCGGAGCCGCCGCGAGCCAGTCGTTCATGGACCCGCACTCGTCCGACTCGACGTGCCCGAAGGAGATCCAGCGCAGTCGCTCGACCGGTAGCACGCGCGCGACCGCCCCGCTGACCAACGGGAACATCTGCCGCGGCCCGCAGTGGAAGAGCAGCGGCTCCTCCCCCGCCACCAGGTACTGGTTGAAGGCCAGGTTCACCGGCTCCACGAAGGTGGACAGCCGGTAGAGGTCTGGCGCGATCTCGTCGACGGTGGTCTCCATGGCCGGGCCTCCTCGCGTGACGGGGGACCCGAGTGTCCGGCCGATGGAGTCGTGTTGATACCGACTTCCGGCCCTACTCGGCCTCGAGGTCGCCCTCGGTCTCCAGGTAGGCCTGGCGCAACGCGTCGAGCGTGGCCTGCTCCGGCGCCTCCCACAGCCCGCGCTCCACCGCCTCGAGCAGCCGCTCGGCCATGCCGTGCAACGCCCAGGGGTTGGACTCGGAGAGGAACTTGCGGTTGTCCGGGTCGAGCACGTAGCTCTCGGTGAGCTTCTCGTACTGCCAGTCGGCGACGACGCCGGTGGTCGCGTCCCAGCCGAAGAGGTAGTCGACGGTCGCGGCCATCTCGAAGGCACCCTTGTACCCGTGCCGGCGCATGGCCTCGATCCAGCGCGGGTTGACCACCCGGGCCCGGAAGACGCGGGCGGTCTCCTCGTGCAGGGTCCGGGTCCGGACGGCGTCGGGCCGGGTCGAGTCGCCGACGTACGCCTCGGGCGCGGAGCCGGTCAGCGCGCGGACGGTCGCGACCATGCCGCCGTGGTACTGGTAGTAGTCGTCCGAGTCGGCGATGTCGTGCTCGCGGGTGTCGGTGTTCTTGGCCGCCACCGCGATCCGCCGGTACGCCGTCTCCATGTCGTCCCGCGCCGGGGCGCCGTCGAGCCCGCGGCCGTACGCGTAGCCGCCCCAGGTCGTGTAGACCTCGGCGAGGTCGGCGTCGTCCCGCCAGTTCCTCGAGTCGACGAGCTGGAGCAGGCCCGCGCCGTACGTGCCGGGCTTGGAGCCGAAGATCCTCGTCGTGGCGCGCCGCCGGTCCCCCGTGCGCTGCTCGTCCTGCGTGACGTGCGCGCGGACGAAGTTCTGCTCCGCGGGCTCGTCGAGCTCGGCGACGAGCTGGACCGCGTCGTCGAGCAGGGCCAGGACGTGCGGGAACGCGTCCCGGAAGAACCCGGAGATGCGCACGGTGACGTCGATGCGGGGCCGGCCGAGCTCCTCGAGGTCGATCACCTCGAGCCGCGTGACGCGCCGGGACATCTCGTCCCAGACCGGGCGGACGCCGAGCAGCGCGAAGACCTCCGCGACGTCGTCGCCGCTGGTCCGCATGGCGCTCGTGCCCCACACCGACAGTCCGACCGAGCGCGGGTACTCGCCCGCGTGGTCGCGACGGTAGCGCTCGACCAGCGAGTCGGCCATCGCCTGCCCGGTCTCCCACGCCAGCCGGCTGGGCACGGCCTTCGGGTCGACCGAATAGAAGTTCCGGCCGGTCGGCAGCACGTTGATCAACCCGCGCAGCGGCGAGCCGGACGGCCCGGCGGGGACGAACCCGCCGTCGAGGGCGTGCAGCACCCGGTCGATCTCGTGCGCGGTCTCCGCCAGCCGCGGCACCACCTCGGTCGCCGCGAACCGCAGGATCCTCTCGACCGTCTCGTGCCGAAGCTCGGAGCGCGACTCACCGAAGCCCACACCCCGGCTCGCGGAGTCCTGGGCCGAGGTTCCGCGAGTCGCGCCCTCGGCTCCGGTGAGTCGCGCTCGCACCACCGCCGGCGCGGCGTCGGGGTCCCAGCCCGCGGCCTCCATGTCCGCGACCAGGGCGTGGGCCAGGGCCTCCACCTCGTCGACCGCGCCGCGGGCCTCGCTGCCGTCCTCCACCAGGCCGAGCGCCTCGCGCAGACCGGGGACGCTCTGCTCGCCGCCCCACATCTGCCGGGCGCGCAGCATCGCCAGCACGAGGTCGACCCTGACCGGACCCTCGGGCGCGGCCGCCAGGACGTGCAGGCCGTCGCGGATCTGGACGTCCTTGATCTCGCAGAGCCAGCCGTCGACGTGCAGCAGCATGTCGTCGAACTCGGCCTCGTGCGGGCGCTCGTCGAGCCCGAGGTCGTGGTCCATCTTCGCCGCGGTCATCAGCGTCCAGATCTGCTGGCGGATCGCGGGCAGCTTGGCCGGGTCGAGGGCGGAGACGTTCGCGTGCTCGTCGAGCAGCTGTTCGAGCCGGGAGATGTCGCCGTAGGTCTCGGCGCGGGCCATCGGCGGGATCAGGTGGTCGACGAGCGTGGCGTGCGCCCGGCGCTTGGCCTGCGTGCCCTCGCCCGGGTCGTTGACGAGGAAGGGGTAGATCAGCGGGAGGTCGCCGAGCGCCGCGTCCGTGCCGCAGGAGGCGGACATGCCGAGGGTCTTGCCGGGCAGCCACTCCAGGTTGCCGTGCTTGCCGATGTGCACGACGGCGTCCGCACCGAAGCCGCCGTCGGCCGCCGGGGCGGCGAGCCAGCGGTAGGCCGCGAGGTAGTGGTGCGAGGGCGGCAGGTCCGGATCGTGGTAGATCGCGACCGGGTTCTCGCCGAAGCCGCGCGGGGGCTGGACCATCAGCGTGACGTTCCCGGAGCGCAGCGCCGCGACGACGATGTCCCCGTCCTGCACGTAGTGCTCGCCCGGCGCGGGCCCCCAGTGCTCCTCCACGCCCGCGCGGAAGTCCTCGGGCAGGCTGTCGAACCAGCGCCGGTACCGCTCGGCCGAGATGCGGATCGGGTTGCCGGCGAGCTTCTCCTCGGTGAGCCAGTCGGGGTCCTGCCCGCCGGCCTCGATGAGGGCGTGGATCAGCGCGTCCCCGTCCTGCGCCGCGACGCCGGGGAACTCGCCGACGTCGTACCCGGCCTCGTCCATGGCCCTGAGCAGGGCGACCGTCGACGCAGGGGTGTCCAGCCCGACCGCGTTGCCGATCCGCGCGTGCTTGGTCGGGTACGCGGAGAGCATGAGCACGATCTTCTTGTCCGCGTTGGGGATCCGCCGCAGGTTCGCGTGCCGCACCGCGATCCCGGCGACGCGGGCGGCGCGCTCGGGGTCCGGGACGTAGACCGACAGCCCGTCCCCGTCGACCTCCTTGAACGAGAACGGCACGGTGATCAGCCGGCCGTCGAACTCGGGCACGGCGACCTGGGTGGCGACGTCGAGCGGGGACAGCCCGTCGTCGTTGGAGTCCCAGGCGGCGCGGCTGGAGGTGAGGCAGAGGCCCTGCAGGATCGGGACGTCGAGCGCGGCCAGCTCGGCGACGTCCCACTCCTCGTCCTCGCCGCCGGCCTGCGCCGACGCGGGCTTGGTGCCGCCCGCGGCGAGCACGGTGACGACCAGGGCGTCGGCCCGTCGCAGGGTCGCCAGCAGCTCGGCCGGGGCCTGCCGCAGGGAGGCGCAGTAGATCGGCAGCGGCGTCGCGCCCCTGGCCTCGATCGCCTCGCACAGCGCCTCGACGTACGCGGTGTTCCCGGCGAGCTGCTGGGCGCGGTAGTAGAGCACGGCGACCGTGGGGCCCTGCTGCGGGACGCCCTCCCGCTCCAGTACTCCCCATTCGGCCAGGGCGACCGGGGGCGCGAAACCCTCGCCGGTGAGCAGCACCGTGTCGGACAGGAAGGCGTGCAGCTGGCGGAGGTTGTCGGCGCCGCCCTGGGCGAAGTAGGTGTGCGCCTCGGCCGCGACGCCGGCGGGGACGGTGGACAGCTCCATCATCTCGGCGTCCGGCGCCATCTCGCCGCCGAGCGCGACGAGCGGGGTGCCGGAGGCGCGCAGGAGGTCCAGGCCCTCCTCCCAGTACCGGTACCCGCCGAGCACCCGCACCACGACGACGGCGGCCTCGGCGACCATCGCCGGCAGCTCGTCGAGCAGCACGCGGTTGGGGTTGGCCAGGCGGAAGTCGGCGCCGGAGGCCCGGGCGGAGAGGAGGTCGGTGTCCGAGGTCGAGAGCAGCAGGATCGGGGCAGCGCTCATCGAAGGTCCTCTCCTGCGGGATCCGCGTCCCGGGTCGGTGGTGGTGCGCGGCGGGCGGGTCAGTGTCCTGGCTCCCGGATCCGCGCTCGCCCCGGCCTTCCAGGTGTCTCCCCGTGGCCGTCCGTGCGGGGTCTGCTCCCCGGTGACAGTGGCGGGACCGCGCCGGACTCGCACCGGTCTTCCTGGGTCCCGCTCGCCGTATGCGGTTGTGTCGGGCCCACTCTCCGCAACGGGATCACTCCGCGTCAAGCCGCCCGGTCCGTGTTTACAGTGCTGCCGTGCCCACCCCGCCACCGGCCGCCCGCTCGCGCGCCGACGCCTGCCCCGGCGTGCTCGCGCCGCACGACGCGGCCGACGGTGCGCTGGCCCGCGTCCGGCTGCCCGGCGGGGTCGTCGCGGCGGCGCAGCTGCGGGTGCTCGCGGCCTGTGCCGAGGAGCTCGGCGACGGCGCGGTGCACCTCACCTCACGGGGGAACCTGCAGCTCAGGGGCCTGGACCGGGAGGACCCGCGGCTCGTGTCGCGGCTCGCCGCGGCGGGCCTGATCCCGGCGCCGTCGCACGAGCGGGTGCGCAACGTCCTGGCCTCGCCGCTGTCCGGGATCACCGGCGGGAGGGCGGACGTCCGGGGTCTGGCGCGCGTGCTCGACGAGGCCCTGTGCGCCCGCCCCGCACTCGCCGCGCTGCCCGGCCGGTTCCTGTTCGCCCTGGACGACGGGAGAGGTGACGTCGCGGCCGAGCGGCCGGACCTCTGCTGGGTCGCGGAGGCGCCGGACCACGGGTTCCTGCAGGTCGCAGGGGTGCCGACGGCGGTCGTGTGCACCCCGGCGGAGGCGCCCGCCCTGCTCGTCGCCGCGGCTGAGGTGTTTCTCACGCTCCGCGAGAAGGCGCGGGCCGGGTGCGCGGGTGCCTGGCGCGCCGCCGAGTTGCCCGACGCACCCGCCCGGATCGCCGCCGCCCTCCTGCCCCGCGGGTCGGGAGCTCCCGCACCTGACCCTTCCGCGAGTCGGGATCTCCCGCAGCGCGAGTCGGGAGCTCCGGTCGGGCCGATCCCCCGCGCGGCGGGCGGCGAGGCCCTCGGCGTCGCCCCCGTGCTGGGCGAGATCTCGGCCGCGCAGCTGCGCGGGCTCGCCGCCGCCGCCCCCGAGACGATCGTGACGCCCTGGCGCACGCTGGTGCTCCCCGATCCCGCGCCCGACGCCGTGCAGCGCCTGCGCGCGCACGGGTTCGTGCTCGGCGCGGACGCCCCCGCGCTCGCGCTCAGCGCCTGCGCCGGACGGCCGGGCTGCGCCAAGTCGCACGCCGACGTCCGCGCCGACGTCCGGGAGGTGCTGGCGGGGAACGGCCCGCTCCCCCGCGCCCATGTCGTCGGGTGCGCGCGGCGGTGCGGGGCGCCGCACGAGCCGCACCTCGACGTCGTCGCCCTGCCGGACGGCACCTACGCCGTACACGACCGGACCGTCCCCGACCTGTCCACCGCCCTCACCGTCCCCGCACCGACCGGAGAGCCCACCGTATGACCAGCGACTACATCCGCGACGGCGCGGAGATCTACCGGCGGAGCTTCGCCACGATCCGGGCCGAGGCCGACCTGTCGGCCTTCCCGCCGGACGTCGCGTACGTCGTCGTCCGGATGATCCACGCGTGTGGGCAGGTCGACCTCACGAGCGACGTCGGCTTCTCCCCCGGCGTCGTGACGGCCGCGCGCAAGGCGCTGCAGGACGGCGCCCCGATCCTGTGCGACGCGATGATGGTCGCCTCGGGCGTCACCCGGGCGCGGCTGCCCAAGGACAACGAGGTCGTCTGCACTCTGCGCGACCCCGAGGTCCCGGGCATCGCCGAGCGGATCGGCAACACCCGCTCGGCCGCCGCGATGGAGCTGTGGCGGGACAAGCTCGACGGTGCCGTGGTCGCCATCGGCAATGCGCCGACCGCGCTGTTCCACCTCCTGGACATGATCGACGCCGGTGCGCCGCGCCCGGCCGCCGTCCTCGGCATCCCGGTCGGCTTCATCGGCGCCGCGGAGTCCAAGGAGGCGCTCGCCGCGCGCCCCGACCTCGAGTACCTGGTGGTCCACGGCCGGCGCGGCGGCTCGGCGATCACCGCGGCCGCGCTCAACGCCCTGGCCAGCGAGCAGGAGCTGTAGATGACCGGCACCCTCTACGGGGTGGGCCTCGGCCCCGGCGACCCCGACCTCGTCACGATCAAGGCCGCCCGGCTCATCGGCTCCGCGGACGTGATCGCCTACCACTCCGCCCGGCACGGTCGCTCGATCGCGCGTCGGATCGCCGAGCCGCACCTGCGCGGCGACCAGATCGAGGAGGCGCTGGTCTACCCGGTCACCACCGAGACCGTCGACCACCCGGGCGGTTACCAGGGCGCGATCGACGAGTTCTACGCCGAGGCCGCCGAGCGGCTCGCCGCGCACCTGGCGGCCGGGCGGGACGTGGTGCTGCTCGCCGAGGGCGACCCGCTCTTCTACGGCTCCTACATGCACATGCACAAGCGGCTCGCCGGCCGGTTCCGCGCCGAGGTGGTGCCCGGCGTGACCTCGGTGAGCGCCGCCGCGGCCGCGCTCGGGCAGCCGCTGGTGGAGCGGGACGAGATCCTCACGATCCTGCCCGGCACCCTGCCCCGCGAAGTGCTCGCCGAGCGGCTCGCGGCCACCGACTCCGCCGCCGTCATGAAGCTCGGCCGCACGTTCACCACCGTCCGCGAGGCCTTCGCGGACGCCGGCAAGCTCGACCGGGCGCAGTTCGTCGAGCGCGCCACGATGGACGGGCAGCGCACCGGCGCCCTGGCCGACATCGACCCGGAGTCCGTGCCCTACTTCTCCATCGCCATGCTCCCGGGCGAGGTCGCCGCGAGCATCCCGGACCCCGCCGATCTCAGGGCGGAACAGCGGGCCGAGACGGAGACGGTGCCCGAGGACCGGGTGACCGGCCGCGGTGAGGTCGTCGTCGTCGGGACCGGTCCGGCGGGGCGGGACTGGCTGACCCCGCAGGTCGCGGCTGCCCTCGCCGCGGCCGACGACCTCGTCGGCTACGGCCCCTACCTCGACCGGGTGCCGCCGAACCCGCGGCAGACCCGGCACGCCAGCGACAACCGCGTCGAGGCCGAGCGGGCCGCGCACGCGCTGGACCTGGCCGCGTCCGGCCGGAACGTCGCCGTGGTCAGCGCGGGCGACCCCGGCGTGTTCGCGATGGCCACCGCCGTGCTCGAGGTCGCGTCCGAGCCGAAGTACCTCGACGTGCCGGTGCGCGTGCTGCCCGGGCTCACCGCCGCCCAGGCGGTCGCCGCCGCCGTCGGCGCCCCGCTCGGGCACGACTACGCGATGATCTCGCTGTCGGACCGGCTCAAGCCGTGGGAGACCGTCGTCGACCGGCTGGTGCACGCCGCGCAGGCCGACCTCGCGATCGCGATCTACAACCCGCGCTCCAAGGCCCGGCCGTGGCAGGTCGGCGCCGCCCGGGACGTCCTGCTGGAGCACCGCGCCCCGGAGACCCCGGTCGTCCTCGGGCGGGACGTCGGCGGCGCCGGCGAGCGCCTGACGGTCACCACCCTCGGCGAGCTCGATCCCGAGCTGGTCGACATGCGGACGCTGGTCGTCGTCGGCTCGTCGACCACCCGCGTCGTGGTGCGCGGCGGCCGGCCCACGGTGTTCACCCCGCGGCACTACGCGCCGAGCCCGTAGGCCTCCTCCAGCACCGCGACGCAGGCGGGCGGGTCGGCCACCACCGACACGCCCGCCGGTAGCGGCGGCCGGTCGACGACGATCACCGGCACGCCCGCCTCGCGCGCCGCGGTGAGCTTCGCGGCGGTCGCCGACCCGCCCGAGTCCTTGGTGACCAGCACGTCGATCGCGTGCTCCTGCAGCAGCGCCCGCTCCCCCTTCACGGAGAAGGGCCCCCGGTCGAGGACCGAGTGCATCCGGCGCGGGACGGGCGGATCCGGCGGGTCGACCGAGCGCACGAGGAACCACAGGTGGAGGCCGGCGAAGGTCGCGAGGTCCTGGCGGCCGGTCGTGAGGAACACCCGCGACCCGACGGCCGGCAGCAGCGCGGCGGCCGCGCCGAGCGACGGGACGCGGCGCCAGTCGTCGTCCGGGCCCTCGGTCCAGCCGGGGCGGCGCAGCACGACGAGCGGGACGCCGGTCCCGGCGCTCGCCGCGGCGGCGTTGGCGGTCATTCCGGCGGCGAAGGGGTGCGTGGCGTCGACGACGACGTCGATCGCCTTGTCCCGCAGGTACTCCACCAGCCCGGGCACCCCGCCGAAGCCGCCCACGCGCACCTCGCCGGGCGGCAGCAGCGGGTTCCGCACCCGCCCGGCCAGCGAGGACACGACCTCGGCGCGGCCCTGCAGCAGACCGGCCAGGGCGCGCGCGTCCGTCGTGCCGCCGAGGACGAGGATCCGCACGTCAGAGGGGGTCGTGAGTGCCGACTGCCGTTCTCGGGGCGTTGTCACGCACGGCATCGGGTGTCGGAGTACAGGTGGCTGTCCGGGAACTGCTCCGCGGCGAGCGCGGGCCCGACGATGATCACTGCAGTGCGCTGGATGCCCGCCTCGTGCACGGCGTGGGCGATGTCGTCGAGCCGCCCGCGCAGCACGATCTCGTGCTCCCGGCTGGCGTAGGCGACCACGGCGGCCGGGCAGTCGGCGCCGTACGAGGGCGCCAGCTCCTTGACCACCTCGTCGATGCGGTGCACGGCCAGGTGCAGCACCAGCGTGCCGCCCGCGGTGCCGAGCGCCTCCAGGGACTCCCCCTCGGGCATCGGGGTCGCGCGCGCCGCGATCCGGGTCAGCGTGACGGTCTGGGCGACGGTCGGGACCGTCAGCTCGCGCTTGAGCGTGGCCGCCGCGGCCGCGTAGGCGGGCACGCCGGGCGTGACGTCGTAGGGCACGCCGGCCGCGTCGAGCCGGCGCATCTGCTCGGCCATCGCGGAGAAGACCGACGGGTCCCCGGAGGCCAGCCGCGCGACGTCCAGGCCGTGCTCGTGGGCCCGGACCATCTCGTCGACGATCTCGGCCAACGTCATCAGGGCCGTGTCGACGGTCCGCGCGTCGGGCGGGCAGAGCTCCAGCATCTCCGGCGGCACCAGCGACCCCGCGTACAGGCACACCGGCGAGGCCGCGATGAGGTCGCGGGCGCGGATGGTCAGCAGGTCGACGGCGCCGGGGCCGGCGCCGATGAAGTGCACGGTCATGCTGCTCGCTCCGGCAGGCTGCGCTCGGTCACAGGTCGGTGCTCCAGATCGTCACGGGCATCGCGGGCTTCCAGCCGAGGAAGCCGCCCACGGGTTCGGCGCGGGCGACCTGCAGCCGCACCAGGGTGCCGCCGAAGCGCTCGCGGGCGGCCGCGAGCGCGGCCTCGGACTCCACGGTCACGCCGTTGGCCACCAGCCGCCCGCCCGGGGGCAGGGCCTCCACGCACGCCTCCAGCACGCCCGGCCGGGTGAGGCCACCGCCGATGAACACGGCGTCGGGCTGCGGGAGGTCGGCGAGCACGGCGGGGGCGCGGCCGGTCACGACCTGCAGCGCGGGCACGCCGAGCGCCGCGGCGTTGCGCCGGATGCGCTGCGCCCGTTCGGGATGGACCTCGACGGCGACCGCCCAGCAGGAGCGGTGCGCGCGCATCCACTCGACGGCGATGCTGCCGGCACCCGCGCCGACGTCCCACAGCGTCTGGCCGGGGCGCGGGGCGAGGTGGGCGAGGGTGACGGCCCGGACCTCGCGCTTGGTGAGCTGCCCGTCGTGGTCGTAGGCCTCGTCGGGCAGGCCGGGGACCTCGCCGTGCACCCGCGCGCCGGGCGCGGCGGCGCACTCCACGGCGACGACGTTGAGCGCGTCGCCCTCCGGGTGCAGCCAGTCCCGCGCGGTCCCCGAGTACAGCCGCTCCCCCGGGCCGCCGAGCTGCTCCAGCACGGTGAGCCGGCTCGGGCCGAACCCGTCCGCCGTGAGCTGCGCGGCGAGCAACGCCGGTGAGGCCGCCCCGGCGCTGAGCACCAGGATCCGCCGGCCGGGGCTCACCGACCGGCGCAGCCGCTCGACCGGGCGCCCGACGATGCTCACCACGTCGACGTCCTCGCTCGGCCAGCCCAGCCGGGCGCAGGCCAGGGTGACGGACGACGGGTGCGCGATCACGTGCATCCGCTCGGCCCCGACGGTGCGGGCCAGCGTCGCGCCGAGGCCGAAGAACATCGGGTCGCCCGACGCGAGGGCGCACAGACGCCGCCCGGAGTACTCCTCGAGCAGCCCGGGCAGGGCCGGGACCAGCGGCGACGGCCAGGCCACCAGCTCGGCCTCGACCTTGCCCGCCACCAGGTCCAGCTGGCGGGGCCCGCCGAGGATCACCTCGGCCGCCGCGAGGGTCTCCTGGGCCGTGCCCGCGAGCCCGGACCAGCCGTCCGCCCCGATCCCGACGACGGTGACCGCCGGTTCCTCGTGCGCACCCGTGTCCACGGGTGCAGACCATACGTGGCTCCCGGGTGATCGACGCCGGCGTCGTGGGCGGAAGCACGGCGAACCGGGCTCGCGGGTGCCACGATCGCCGGCATGGCTCCCGAGACGGTGGTCTTCGACGTCAACGAGACCCTCTCCGACCTGCGCCCCCTGACCGACCGGTTCACCGAGCTCGGGGCACCCGAGCACCTGTCGACCCTGTGGTTCGCGAGCACGCTGCGGGAGGGGATCGCGCTGGCCGCGGCGGGCGACTACCGGCCGTTCGCCGAGGTCGCCCGGGAGACCGCGCAGGACCTCCTGGCGCCCTACACCTCCGACGAGGAGGCACCCGACCATGTGATCAGGGGGTTCCTCGCGCTGCCGCTGCACCCCGACGTCGTCGAGGGCGTGAGGCGGCTCCGCGCGGCCGGCTCCCGGCTGGTCACCCTGTCCAACGGCGCCGCCTCGGTCGCCGAGCGGCTCCTCGGCGAGGCGGGGATCCGGGACGAGTTCGAGTACGTCCTGTCGGTCGACGACGCCGGGATCTGGAAGCCGGCCCCGGGCGCCTACGAGTTCGCGGCCCGGGTGTGCCGCAGGGAGCCCGGCGAGCTGCTGATGGTCGCCGTGCACCCGTGGGACCTGCACGGCGCGGCGCGGGCCGGGCTGCGCACGGCGTGGATCGACCGCGACGGCCGCCGCTACCCCGAGCACGTGCAGGCGCCGGACCACCGGGTCCCGAGCGTCGGGGCGCTCGCCGAGCTCCCGGGTTGAGTCCCCGCACCCGTTCGGGGAGCGGAACGGGGGTTCCGGGCAAGGCCGGGTCACGATTTGCTCGTCCTTTCGTGTCGCTTTCCCGGCCGTGGTCAATGCCGCGGTAAACCCACTGCACGAATATCGCCTCCCGATCATTCTCGCGGTGTTGCGCGCCGGGCGTCCGATTGCTGCCGGGAAAGGGCGTCGTCGCAGTTCAGATGCGCGCTTGCGGCATTCCGCCGCCCCGTTGTCGGAATTGCCGCACCGTCCCCGCACGGCCGTCACGGGAAAGGGGGATCACGCCCGATCCGCCGACCTGTCCCGGTTCCTAGCGTCGTCGCCGAACCGCCCACCCCGGGCGACACCGCGACGACCTCCGGGAGACCACCGTGGCCACCACGACGCTGCTCGACCTGCTCATGAACCTGCTGCGCGACCCCGCCGAGCAGCAGGCGTTCCTCGCCGACCCGAGCGGCTACCTGCAGGAGTGCGGGCTCGCCGACCTGTCCGCCGAGGACGTCCGGGACGCGGTGACCCTCGCCGCCGACAACCCGCACCACGACTGGGACGGGCACGGCCACCACGAGCTGCCGCCGGCCCCGCCCGTGCACCACCACGGCCACGGCGGCCACAGCGGCCATGACGCCGACCCGCACGCCGAGGCCGCGGACTACCTGAGGACCTACATCACCACCACGTTCGTCGACGACCGCCGGACCTTCCTCGACCAGTCCTTCCACCAGGACATCGACACCCACGGCGGCGACGTCGACCAGCGCATCGACCTGCACCAGACCACCGCCAGCGGCGACGACGCCGTCGCGGTCGGCGGGGACGACCGCGCACCGGTCGCGACGGGCGACCACGCCGTGGCCGGCTGGGGCGACGACGTGGTGGACGGCGACGACGACACGGCATCCTTCGGCTCCGGACCGGCGGTCGACCAGTCCGGCGCCACCGCCGACCACGGGGGCGCGCTCTCCGGCACGGGCCCCGCGACGGGGACCTTCACGGACAGCAACGACCACCTGGCGAACTTCGGCTCGGGCTCGCTGGCGGACAAGGGCGGCGACGCCACCCGGTCGAACGCGCACAACGACACGTCGACGGACTCGCACGACGACGACCACACCGACTCGCACGACGACAGCCACGTCGACAGCGGGCACAACGACACGGACACCGACACCCATACCGACACCCACACCCACGTCTCCGACGACCACTCCGTCAGCGACAGCCACGCCGTCGACAACCACCCGACGGACGACCACTCGTTCGACCTGCACGTCTGATCCGTGAGTGCCGACTGCGCCTCTCGCGGCAGTCGGCCCTCACGACCCCTCCTGACCTGCGGATCAGTCGGCGTCGTGACCGGGGTCGAGGTGGGCGTAGTGCTTGGGCCGCAGCGGCATCGCGTGCACCACCCGCTCCCCCGCCGGGCCGTGCTCGACCACGACCTCCAGCAGGTTGCGGTCCCGGTCCGGGCCGATGCACAGCATCCGGCCGGGCTCCTGCGGCACCCGCCACAGCGGCGCGGCCACGACCGCCCGGATGGCGTCGGCCGGGATGCCGTGCTTGAGCGCCCCGGCCGTGATGTCCACGCGACCAGCGTAGGCGTCAGGCGGTCCGGCCCGCCCGCTGCGCCTTCCAGACGCCCGCGTACTTCTTCCGGTACTTCGGGTCGTCCTCGGAGTCGATCAGTTCCAGCGCGGTCGCCCGGACGGTCTCGTCGCCCGTCGCCTCGTGGACGTCCCGCAGGCTGCAGACGATGTCGTGGCGGATCAGGGACCAGTTCTTCTCCGCACGGCACTCCGCGAACCGCGCCACCAGGCCCTCGCGGTACGTGTCGAGCGGGGTCCCGCCGAGGGCGCCGACCTTCCACAGCGACTGCAGGCAGTGCCGTGCCGTGACGAAGCGATCGTCCCGGGTGACCTCGAGCAGCGCGGGGAAGTCGCGGACGATCCGCTCCTCCGGGTCGCTCTTCGCGAGGTTGCACAGCAGCTGCGCGGCGATCGCGCGGACGTGGTTGTCCCGGTCCCGCAGACCCGCGACGAGCTCGTCCCAGGCCTCGTAGGCCCACGCGACCGGCCCGTCCGTCGCGGCCGTCAACGCCTGGTAGGCGGCGTTCTGCACGCCCCGGTCGGACGAGCCGACGTCCGTCAGCGCGCGGCGGAGATCATCGTCCACGCGCGCAGTCAAGCACGCTCCCTCAGAGCCGCGTCCCGCCGCGCAGCGTGTCGAGCAGCTCCGCCTCGGCGGCGGCGAAGGCCGGATCGGTGAGCACGCCGACCTCGCGCGGCCGCGGCAGGTCCACCCGGACCTCGCGGGCGACCCGGGCCGGACGCGGCGAGAGCACCAGGACCCGGTCGGAGAGGAACACCGCCTCCCGGATGTCGTGGGTGATCAGCAGGACCGTCCAGCCGAAGCGGCCGCGGACCTCCTCCAGCCACTCCTGCATCGCGGTGCGGGTGAGCGAGTCGAGGGCGCCGAAGGGCTCGTCGAGCAGCAGCACCTCGCGGTCCTGCACCACCGTGCGCAGCAGCGCCGCCCGCTGGCGCATCCCGCCCGAGAGCTCGGCCGGCCGGGACCTCTCGAAGCCGGCGAGGCCGAACGGCCCGAACAGCTCGCGGGCACGGTCGCGGGCCTCCCGGCGGCGCACCCCGGCCACCTCGAGACCCAGCGTGGTGTTGTCCAGCACGGTGCGCCACGGGAAGAGCAAGTCCTTCTGCGGCATGTAACCGAACGTCTCCCGGCCGGCCGGGGCGCCGTCGACCAGGACCCGGCCGCGGTCCGGCTCGACCAGCCCGGCCAGGACGCCGAACAGCGTGCTCTTGCCGCAGCCGCTCGGCCCGAGGATCGAGACGAACTCCCCCGGCGCGACGTCGAACGACACCCCGTCGAGCACGGGCAGGTCGCCGAAGGCCAGCTCGAGACCGTCGACCGTGATCTTCACCGGCGCGCCCCCCTGATCCAGGGCGCCACGACCCGCTCGACCAGGTAGGTCAGGCCGAACAGCGCGACGCTGACCAGCGCCGTCACCCCCACCGCGGCGAGGACGAGGTCGGTGCGGAAGGAGTTCTTCTGCTGGGCCATGTAGATCCCCAGCCCGGCCCGGGCGCCGACGTACTCGCTGAAGATCGCGCCTGTGACCGCGTAGGTGATCGCGATCCGCAGCGCGGTGAAGAACGACGGCAGGGCACCCGGCAGCCGGACGTACCGGAACTCCGCCCAACGGCCACCGCCCATGCTGCGCAGCAGGTTCGCCGCCTCGGGATCGGCCCGGGAGAAGCCCTCGATCAGCCCGACGGCGATCGGGAAGAAGGTCACCAGCGCGATCACCAGCACCTTCGGCAGCAACCCGAAGCCGAACCAGATGATCATGAGCGGCGCGATCGCGATGATCGGCAGGGTCTGCGAGGCGACCAGCAGCGGGACCAGCGCGCGGCGCAGCCACGGCGAGAAGTCGACGACGACCGCCAGCACCCAGCCCACCGCCAGCGACACCGCGAACCCGACCGCGGTGACCTGCAGCGTCGGCAGGGTGTTGGCCCACAGCACGTCCCGGAACGCCCAGCCCTGCTCGACCACGCGCAGCGGCGTGGGCAGGACCTGCGGGCGGACGGCGAGGACGGTGACCGCCCACTGCCACACCCCGAGCAGGAGCAGCACCACCAGCACCGGCGGCGCGACCCGCCGCAGCAGGGACGGCCGGCCCCGCGACGGGCGCCGCGCGGGCGGACGGCCCGCGCGACCCGGCAGGGACGGCGGCGGGGTCGCCGGCTCCGCGACGGGCCGGTGGTCGGCGCGGGTCACGACGTGGCCCCACCCGGCGTCAGGTAGTCGTTCGTGAACCACGTCGAGAAGTCCGGACGGGTCGTGACGGGCTTCCCGGCGGCGTCGACCACCGCGCCGGTGTCGATCAGGAACCCGGAGAAGCCCTGCCAGCGCTCCAGGGTCTGGGTGCCGACCTTCCCGGTGTCGTCCTTCAGGTAGTCCTTCGCGAGCATGTCCTGGCTGCGGGTCACCAGCTCGGGCTCGGTGAAGGCGCCCGGGTTCGCCTCCTGCAGGTCCTTCGCCGCGCGGGCCGGGTCGTCCGCGGCGAGCTGGTAGCCGCGCTGGGCGGCCTGCACGAACTTCGCCGCCTGGTCCGGGTGGTCCTCGAGCCAGGTGGAGTTGCCGATCAGCAGGACGTTGTAGGCGTCCGGGAAGCCGTAGTCGGTGTACTTGAAGGTCTTGAGCGGCTCGTTGCGCAGCTGGGCCTCGATGCCCTCCCAGGCGACGAAGGGCTCGGTGAAGTCGACCTGCCCGGCGTACAGCGCCTCGTACGCGCTGGTCCCCAGGGTGACGGTCTGGAACTCGCCGGTGCCGCCCGCGTCCCGGATGACCTGGCGCATCTTCGGCTCCTCGCCGGGCCCGCCGAAGCCGCCGTAGGTCTTGCCGTCGAGGTCCTTGGGCGAGGTGATGTCGGCGCGGTCGGCCTTCACCGCCACCTCGGTGGCCCAGTGCTGCAGGATCGCCATCACCGAGGTGATGTCGGCGCCGGCGGCCCTCGAGAAGGTGAACGAGTCCTGGAAGCTGATCCCGAACTCGGCGGCGCCGGTGCCGACCAGGGTGTCCGGCGACGTGTCGCTGTACGGCAGGAACTGGACGTCCAGCCCCGCCTCGCGGAACCAGCCCTCCTGCTGCGCGACGTACAGGCCGCTGTGGTTGGTGTTCGGTGTCCAGTCCAGGGCGATCCGGATCGGCTCCGACGAGCCCTGCCGCCCGGCGGCGCCACCGCAGCCGACGAGGAGCAGCGCCAGGCCGACCACGAGGGCGGCCAGCCGGACGGGGGTACGGGACAGGGACATGCGCGACACGGTCCTCCCTACGCCGGTGCTAACCGGGTCAGGTGCGAACGGTCGACGGCCGGTCCTGCCGCCCTCTCAGCCTCGGAACGTGAGTGCTCCCGCGGGTTCGGAAGCAGACCCTACGTCTCCCCGCGCCGGGGTGCCACCGCCCCCCCGGGGTGTGACGTCGGCGTGAACGGGCGGGGCGGGTCAGGTGATGTCGGCGCGGCGGTGGCGGGCCCGCGGGGCGCCCGAACCCGGGATCGGCGGGGCGTCCGGTGTGGAGGGTGCGGCGCGGCGACCCGGCGCGGACCGCTCCTCGGCACGCCGCTCGCCCTCGCGCTGCTGCGGGACCCGCGGCGCGTCGGGCCGGTCCTCGGCGCGTCGGCGGCCGCCCGGACGCTCCGGCGTCGCGATCCCGGGGAGCGCCGCCTGGTCGAGGTCCCACGGGTCGCGGCCGGGCAGGACCTCGCCCGCGGGCTCGCGGAGCCGCCGCTTCCCGCCACCCGCCGCCGGAGCCGGGTTCGACGGCGGGCGGTGCGCACCGTGCGCACCGTGTCCACCCTGCCCGCTGCGCTCGGCGTGCCCCCTGCGGCCACCCTGCTCACGGGGCTCACGGTGCTCACCGTGCTCACCGTGGCCGGCCGATCGGTCCGCCCGGCGGCCCGGCGACGGTGCGGCACCGCCGTGCCGGGGCTGGGGCCCGGGGGGTGCATGGGGCACGGGCGGGAGGGCGTCGGGCGCACCCGGGCCGGGTGCGTCGGCGCGCCGCTCGGCAGGGGCACCGGACCGGCGGGGCTCGCGGGGACCGGTATCCCGCGGACCGCGGGGTTCCGAGCGGGACCCGCGCGACCGCTCCGCCTCCGGCGCCGCACGCCGGCCCGCGGGCGCGTCGGAGCGGGGGGCCCCGGTGGCGGCGGGGTGGTCGTCCGCGAGACGGCGTCGCCCGCCGCCCGAGCGGCTGCGCTCCTCCTCCGGGCGCCGCTGAGAGGGGATCGGGTTCCCGCCCGTCCGCGGCGCGGCCCCCCGTCCCGCAGGAGCCTCCCCCCGTCCGGCAGGACCCTCCGCCCGTTCGGCAGGACCCTCTCTCCGTCCGGCAGGACCCTCGCCGCGTCCGTCCGGTGCCACCACCCTCAGCACCTCGGTCGGCGGGTCCTCGCCGGCCGCGGCCCGGTCGTCCGTGCGGTCCAGAACCGCCCGCGCGGCCTCTGCCGGCTCGACGCCCCCCTTCCTCGCCCGGCTGGCCAGGTACCGTGCGGCCTCCTCGACGTCCGTGCGGTACCGCTCGGCGAGCATCCCGGTGGCGTGCGCGACCGGCAGTGCGGCCTCGTGCTCCGCGGTCAGCCGGGCGACCGTCGCGGTGAGCCGGCGCAGCGCCCAGACGTCCGCGATCCGGGCCGAGAGGACCTCCGCGAGCCCGGCGACGGCGTCGACGTGCCCGTCCCCCACCGGCCGCCCCGGGTGCCCGAACAGCTGCAGCCCGCCGACCGGCTCCCCGTCGACGACCAGCGGGACGACGACCGAGCAGGTCAGCCCGGTGTCCGCGGCGGCCGCGGCCAGCTCCGGCGGGCCGATGCGGGTGAGGTCCGGGGTGACCATCGGGCGTCCCGACCGGACGGCGCCCTGCACGGGACCGGTGCCCGCGCGCAGCTCCATCTCGCCCAGCCGCCCGGCCGCGGTGTCCGACGCCGACACCCCCGCGACCCCGGCCACCCGGTCGGGCGAGTCGACCAGCACGATCGCCGCGCCGGAGACGCCGAGCGTCGTGGGCAGCGCGGTGCAGACCGAGGAGAGCAGCGAGGTGAGATCGGCGCCGGCCACCGCCGTGCGCCCCACCTGCAGCGTCAGCCCCACGATTCCGGGATCGTCCGGATGCATCTGCCCCCCAGCCCCCTCGGACGGTGTCACCGCACGTGCTACGGCGCGTAGTCAACCATCGGCCGTCCGTGAGACGGCACGGACGATGATGGGCTGGTCCGAACGGCTCAGCCTGGGATGTCGGTCACGCTCCGGCGCCGCCCTGCTCCTCCCGGAGGGCGCGCACCTGGGCCCAGGTCGCCGCGTCGACGGGCACCCCTCGGAACCGGTTGTGCGCCCTCGCCTCCCGGGCGCGGTCGCCGGGCACCTGGACGCCGGTGTGCCCGGGCGCCGGGGCGAGGGTCCGCAGCTCGTCGAGGAAGGCGGCGATCGCGGGCTGCGTCCGGCCCACCCCGAAGGCCGCCGGCGCGAACGCGATCAGGAGGTCGCCCTTCGTGACGGGGTCGGTGGTGTCGAGCGTGCCGCGGACCTCCCGCCCGAGCGCCGTACCCGTCAGCGAGGCGACCAGCAGTTCGAGGACCAGCGACAGCGCGTACCCCTTCGGCCCGCCCACCGGCGTGATCGCCCCGTCCAGGGCGGCGGCCGCGTCCGTGGTCGGTGCGCCCTCGGCGTCGACGGCGGCGCCCTCGGGCAGCGGCTCGCCGCGGGCGGCGTGGTCGAGCACCTTGCCGCGGGAGATCTGCCCGGTCGCCATGTCCAGGACGACGGGTTCGCCGCCGGTCGGGATCGCCGCCGCGATCGGGTTGGTGCCGAGCATCGCCGGCGCAGCGCCCCACGGGTGGACGAGGGCCTCGCTGGTGGTGGTCGCGAGCCCGGCCAGCCCGGCCCCGGCCAGCCGCTCGACATAGGGGGCGAGCATCCCGAGGTGCCCCGCCCGGCGGATCGCCGCCACGGCGACCCCGGTCCGCGGCACCCGTTCCACCAGCGCCTCCACCGCCCGGTGGGCCACCGGCGGCCCCAGCCCGGTGCGGCCGTCCACGGCCAGCACCGCGTCCGTGGTCCAGCGCAGGTCGGGCTCGGCGGCGGGATCGAGCACCCCGTTGCCGATCCGCCCGACCAGCACCGGCAGCCGCCGGATGCCGTGCGACGCGTGCCCGCGCAGGTCGCCCTCCAGCAGCATCCCGGCCTGCTCGCGGGCCGCTCGCTCCGGCGCGCCGAGCCCGGTGAGGACCTCCGTGGTCACGGCCAGGTGCTCGTCGACGGGGACGCGGTGCACACCGTCGGCGTCGATCATGCGGGCGACCCTACCGGCCGGCTCCGACACCGGCGGGCGGCGTCGGTGCCGTCCCGACGCCCACCGGGGTGGCGGGCGGCACGGGCGTCTCCGCCAGCATCCGCTCGCACGTGCGGACGAGCACCGCGGCCGCTGCCCGCTGGTCCCGCGTGGACACCGGGTGCTCGGCGCGCCGCTGCCAGCGGCTGAGCTGCGCCGCGGCGGCGAGCCGGATCTCCTCGGGACCGGCGTCGGGGGCCAGGCCGAGCCGGCGGTGGGCCGCGGTCCCCTCCGCGCCCAGCAGCAGCTCGGCCGCGGCGCGCTCGTCGGTGGACAGGGCGGGGTTGCCGGCGCGCAGCCCGTCGACGAGGTCGAGCTCGGCGAGCTCGTGCGCGGTGGAGCGCAGGCGTTCGAGCTGGTAGCGCAGGTCGCCGTCCGCCCCGGCGGGGTGCCCGGCGACGATCTCGTCCAGCTCGCGGAGCACGGCGCGGGCGCGCAGCGCGTCGGCCCGGTCGGCGAGCCCGCGTTCGAGCAGCTCCCGCAGCCGCGGCACCCCGCTGCGCCGGGTCAGCTCGGCGGCGATCTCGTCCGGCCGGGCGCCGTCGGCGGCGAGCTCGGCCACGAGGGCGGAGCCGGTCCTCCCGCGGGTCAAACCGGCCGCGACGGGGACGACGGTGTGGCAGCGCCGCCGGACCTGCGGTTCGGCGCCGAGCCGGCGGGCCTCGCTCCACGGCTCGCCCGGGAGCTCGTCGGCGCGGGCCAGCACGCCGATCGCGGGCGGCCCGGCCGGCGGCACCGCGTCGGTCCCGGGCAGGACGACGAGCAGCACGTCCCCGTCCGTGCCCTCGACGACCTCGAGGTCGACCTCGCCCGGGGTCGCCGCCAGCGCCGCCACCAGCGTGGACACGCCGGACCTCGGCGGCCCCGACACCGCGACCCGCAACGGGCGGTCGAGGTCGGCCTCGAGCGCGCGCAGCCGCTCGCGCACGCCCGGGTCGCCCAGCTCGGCGGCGGCGGCGGCCAGCGCGCGCCGCACCTGCCCGGGCAGCGTCCCGTCCGTGCCGTGATCGTGGTGCTCGCGCGGGACGGCCGGCACCGGACGGGTCTCGACGACGAGTCCGGGGACGTCGAGCGCGGTGGTGTCGGCCTCGGCGTCGGGCAGCGGGACCGCGGGCGCGGTCACCGTCCCCTCCTCCGGCTCCGGTACCGGGACCGAGCCCTCGACCGTCGTCCCCTCGCCGGGCGCGGACCGCAGGTCCACCCGTCCGCCGGCGGCGACGATCCGGGCGGCGACGTTGCGCAGCCCGCGCCCGGCCGTCGCGGCCGCCGGCCCGACGACCGCCGGCTCGGGCACCACGAACCCGGGCCCGGTGTCCCGCACCGTGAAGTGCAGCCGCCCGTCCTCCTCGGTGAACCGGACGACGACGTCCGCGCCCGGCGCGTGCTTGTGCGCGTTGTTCACCGACTCCAGGCAGCAGAAGTACACCGCCGCCTCGAGCTCCGGCGGGTAGCGCCGGCCGGGCGCCAGCAGCGACTCCACCCGCACGGGGGGCGGCCCTGCGAGCTCGGCCTCCAGCGCCGCGACGAGCCCGCGCTCGGCCAGCGCGATCGAGCGGACGCCGCTGGCGGTCTCGGCGAGCACCGCCTCGGCCGTGTCGAGCTGCCCGGCCAGCACCCCGAGCCGCTCGCGGGCCTGGTCGATCCGGCCGGTCTCCACCTCGTGCTGCACGAGCCCGAGCACCAGCCGCAGCGAGACGAGCTGGTGCTGGGCGCCGTCGTGCAGGTCCCGCTCGATCCGTCGGCGCTCGCCGTCCATCTCCGACACGGCCTCGCGCCGGGAGACCGCGATCTCGGCCGCGTGCGCGAGCGCGGCCCGCAGCTGCCGCTCCAGTTCCACGCCCAGCCGGCTGGCCGTGACGACCACGCCGAGGCTGTCCGCGATGTCCTCCAGCAGGTGCCGGCGGTCGGCGTGCAGGCCGGCCACCGCGGCCCGGTCCACCTCGAGCGTGCCGAGGTGCTGCTCGCCGCCACGCACGGGCACGCCGACGAGGCCGGTGCCGTCGTCCCGCGCGGTCGCGCGCCTCGAGGCCCACTCGTAGGTGCGGTCACGCAGGCCGGGGCGCACGACGGTCAGCCGGCAGCGCGACGAGCCGAGGGCCCGCCCGACCGCCTCGGCGACGCGGGCGAGGTCGGGCGCGTCCGACGCCGCGGTCCGCGACAGCGCCGCGACCTCGGCCAGCGCGCTGTACGGGGTGGGCCGGCGACCGTAGAGCAGCCGGTCGGTGAGCCCCTCCACCGCCCGGTACACGGGGAGGAAGGCGACCGCGGCCAGGATCGACGCGCCGAGCGAGGACCACAGCGGCCCGAGCCCGATCAGCCACCCGGCCGCCTCGAACACGATCACGCCGCCGCCGACGACGGCCACGGCGAGCACGGCCGCGAGCACCCGGCTGAACCGCGCCTCCGCCGACCACAGCCGCTCGGCGCGCACCGCCACCAGCACCGCGACCGCGATCGCCGCCGAGCCGACCCGCGAGGCCCAGAACAGCAGCGCGATCGGGGCGGCCGCCGTGCCGTGCGCCGTCGGGTCGTAGAGCTCCAGGCCCGGCACGCCGAGGAGCCACAGCACGACCGTGCTGATCCCCAGCACGACGATCGCCGCGAAGGCCGCGACGAGCAGGCTGAACACCAGCCGGGCCTGGGTGCGCAGGGCGGCGGTCGCGCCCCGGCGGATCCGCCCGGGCAGCACCGCCACCCCGACCAGCGGCACCAGGAAGCCGAAGAACAGCACGCAGCTCGTGGTGTGCGGGAGCAGGGCCGTGCCGAACCCGACGACGCCGAGCACGGCCGCCCCGAACACCGCCAGCGTCACCCGGCCCGAGCGCCCCCACCGCCCCAACCACGCACCCTGCGGCGTCGGGAAGACCAGCAGCGCCAGGACGTAGGCCGCGCAGGCCACGCCGTGCAGCACGATCTGGTGGATGGGCCCCGCGGCGATCCCGGTCGCGGTGTCCACGGCCGTCGCGGCCGCGTGCGCCTGCAGGTTGAACGCGCCGCCGGAGCCCACCATGGCCAGCGCGAGCAGCCGGATCGGCCAGCCGCGGCCGCCGCGCACCAGCAGCACCACCGCGATCGCGACGGCGAGCAGGCTCAGCACGTAGTCGACGAGGAGCTGGTCCAGCGGCTCGGTCGCGGGAGCCGCGGCGGCGACGGCCTGCGCCCACACGCCGTCGCCCGCCCCGAAACCGGGCACGAACCAGGCGAGCGCGACGTACGCCCCGACCGCCAGCCAGCCCAGCGCCACCACGGCGCAGACGACGAGGACCACCAGGTAGACCGCGACGGCGAGCCGGTGGAGCCCGCTGCGCGCCGCAGGATCGCCGGCCGCCACCCCGGCCGTCACGCCCGTCGCCGCGCTCACACCCGCACCTCCCGGGCGACCTCCACCGCGGGTTCCAGCCGCTCGGGCAGGCTGGCGGTGAGCACCAGCCGTCCGTCCTCGTCCGTGGTCAGCCCGGCCTCGCCGCCGAGCGCGGCCAGCCGTTCGAGGTCACCGGCCAGCGCGGCGCGCAGCTCCCCCGGCGCGAAGCCGGGCCGGGGGTCGACGACGCGGACGGCCAGCCGGCCTTCGGCGTGGGTCAGCTCGACCTCCAGCTCGGGCCCCTTCGACGCCGCCAGCCACTGCAGCGCCGAGGCGGCGACGTAGTAGACGCCGGACTCGACCTCCCAGGGCAGCCGGTCCTCGGGCGCGCCGGCGAGCCGGACCGGCCGGTCCAGGTCCGCCGCGACCTCCTCGAGCGCGCCGACCGGTCCCTGGTCGCGCAGGACCTGCGGGTAGACGCCGCGGGCGATGAGCCGGAACCGCTCGAGCAGCTCGTCGAGCTGGGTCCCGGCGCGGCGCAGCGCGGAGGCGGCCCGGGCCGGTTCCGGCGCGCTCCCGCCCAGGTCCTGGCGGGCGCCGTCGAGCACGATCCGGAGCGTCGCGAGCCGGTCCGTGGTGGCGTGCGAGAGCTCGCCGACCAGCCGGCGCCGCTCGACGTCCCGGGCGGTGGCCAGGCGCTCGCGGGACCGCTCCAGCTCGGCGGCCAGCTCGGCGGCCCGCCGGACGCGGTCGCGCAGCTCGGTGTTCATCGCGACCCCGCGCAGCAGCAGTCCCGCCCCGCCCGCGACGTCCCGCATGAGCTGCTGGTCGGCCGGGGTGATCGCGGTGGACTTGCGGATGGCGAGCACGGCCCGCAGGGTCTGCCCCTCGACGATCGGGACGACGTGGTCGGCCCGGCGCTCCGGGTCCTCCCCGCCGAGCAGCACCGCGAGGTTCGGCACGGTCTCGCCGGCGGGGTCGACGCCCTCGCGCGGCGGGTGCACCGCGGCCGTCACCAGCCGGTCCGAGACCGCGAGCCAGACCCGCGCCTCGCGCGCCCCGGTGCCCTCCGCCAGGACCTCCGCGAGCCCGGGCAGGGCCGAGTCCGGGGTGCCGCTGCGGATCCGGGCGGCCGCCTCCGCCAGCGCCGAGTAGGGGGTGGTGCCCCGGGTGTGGGTCAGCCGCTCGACGACGCGGTCGAGGACGGGCCGCAGCCGCGCCGCCCCGACGGCGCACACCAGCGCCGCGAGGAAGGGCAGCAGCACCCCGATCTGCCCGAGCCCGGTGTCGAGCAGCACGGGCGGCAGGACGACGAGGACCGCGAACACGACGAGGACCGCCCCGCCGACCAGCGCGGCGCGCAGCCCCAGCGCGGCCCACCTCTCCATGCCGGACCGTCAGTCGCCGTCCCGCTGGGAGCGGAGGTAGGTCAGCACCGCCAGGACCCGGCGGTGGCTCTCGGTCTCGTCGGTGTGCAGGCCGAGCTTGGCGAAGATGCTCGCGATGTGCTTCTCGACGGCCTTCGGGGTCACGTACAGCTGACCGGCGATGCCGCCGTTCGACCGCCCCTCCGCCATCAGCTTGAGCACGTCCAGCTCGCGCTCCGAGAGCGAGGCGACCTCGTCCTTCTTCTCCCCGCGCGGCCGCTCCACCAGACGCTTCGCCAGCACCGGCTCGATCACGATCTCGCCGTCGGCGATCCGGGTGAGGGTGTCGGTGAGCACCTCGACGCTGCCGACCTTCTCCTTGAGCCGGTAGCCGATGGCGTCCGTGCCGATGTCGAGGATCTTCATCAGGTAGTGCGACTCGGCGTAGTGCGAGAGGAACAGCAGCCCCATGTTCGGCCACTTCTCGCGCAGCCGCTCGGCGGTGACCAGCCCGCCGTCGGGCTCGGGGGGCATCCGGATGTCCAGGACGGCCACGTCGCACGGGGTGCTCGCGAGCGCGGCCAGCAGCTCGTCGCCGCCCGCGGCCACCGCCACGACCTCGTGGCCCGCGGCCTGCAGGAGCATCAGCAGCCCCTCGCGGAACAGGGCGCCGTCCTCGGCCAGTGCTACTCGCATGGAATCCTCGCAACGATCGTGCCGGTACCGTCGATCTCGTCCGGCGGGGCGGAAACGTCACACACCTCGTCGCACAGCTCGTCGCGGACCGAGCCCCCGAGCGGGCGGGCGCGGTCCAGCAGCAGCTCCTTCAGCCCCGGCTCCGCACCGGCCACCGTGACGACGAGCTCGGCCTCCGAGCCCGCGACCATCACGCACCGGGCCGAGACCGGGTCCGCGGTCAGGGCGTCGGCCAGGGCGAAGTACACGGCGCCCTCGGCGGCCGCGCCGAAGCGCCGGCCGTCGTCGCGGACCCGCAGCGGGGCGTCGAGCCGCTCGGCGAGCTCGCGCAGCGCAGGGCCGAGCCCGGCCTCGTCGAGCAGCGGCGGGTAGATCTGGCCGGCGACGTCGCGGAGCTCCTGCAGCACCGCGTGCAGCTCGTCCTGCAGGACGCCGATCGCGTCGCGCAGCTCGTGCTCCGCCTCGGGGACGCGGTGCCGGAACAGGCCCAGCTGCAGGACCAGGGCCGAGGCCCGCAGGGCGGCGCCGTCGTGCAGCTGGCGCTCCAGCCTGCGCCGCCCCTGCCACTGCTCGCGCTCGCGCCTGCGGCGCGCCTCGGCGACGGCCGAGGCGGGACCCGGGCGGGCCGTGGGGACGGCCGGCACGTTCCCCGGTGCCGCGGGCTCGAGCCTCATCGGGGAATCGTCCCGCCGCGGGACCTGCTCGGGAAGGGGGTCGGCCCCCTCGCAGGGTAGGGCCAGCCCCCCGCTCGGCGAAAACGGTAATGACAGCGTGACCTGGGACGAGTATCACTCCAGAGCATCGTGTGCTCGTACCGTCGGCAGTGCTGAAACGCGCGGGGCCGCGGGCCCCGCGCCTCCGAGAGGTGGCGGAGTGTCCTACAGCCTGGGCGTGGACCTGGGTACGACGTTCGTGGCCGCTGCGGTGGCGAACGCGTCCCGGGTCGAGATGTTCACCCTCGGCGACCGCAGTGTGGTGACACCGGCCGTCGTCTACCTGCGCGAGGACGGCACCGTCGTCACCGGCGACGCGGCCGGCCGGCGGGCGGTGAGCAATCCCGACCGCGTCGGCCGGGAGTTCAAGCGCCGTCTCGGCGATCCCACGCCGGTGATGCTCGGCGGTGCCCCGCACGCGGTCACCGCGCTGCTGGCGAGCCTGCTCTCGGACGTCGTCGCCCGGGTCTCGGCCACCCAGGGCGCGGCCCCGGACTCGATGGTGCTGACCCATCCGGCCAACTGGGGCCCGTTCCGCCGCGAGCTGTTCGACGAGGTCCCGCAGCTGGCCGGGGTGGCCATGCCGCGGATGGTGACCGAGCCGGAGGCCGCCGCGGCCCACTACGCCGCGTCGCGGCGGCTGGAGAACGGCGAGATCGTCGCCGTCTACGACCTCGGCGGCGGCACGTTCGACGCCACCGTGCTGCGCAAGCGTCCCGAGGGCATCGAGATCCTCGGCTCGCCGGAGGGGATCGAGCGCCTCGGCGGGGTCGACTTCGACGAGGCGATCCTCGCCCACGTCAACTACGCCGCCGGCGGGGCGCTGTCCGAGCTGGACATGAGCGACCCGCAGACCACGGTGGCGCTGGCCCGGCTGCGGCAGGACTGCGTGCTGGCCAAGGAGGCGCTGTCGATCGACACCGAGACCACGATCCCGGTGTTCCTGCCCAACCGGCACTTCGACGTCAAGCTCACCCGCGCCGAGTTCGAGGACATGATCCGCGCGCCGATCGAGTCGACGATCGGCGCGCTCAACCGCACGCTGCGCTCGGCCGAGGTCACCCCGGACGAGCTCAGCGCGGTGCTGCTGGTCGGCGGGTCCTCGCGGATCCCGCTGGTCGCGCGGATGGTGTCCGAGGAGCTCGGCCGGCCGACCGTCGTCGACGCGCACCCCAAGTACGCGGTCGCGCTCGGCGCCGCCACCCTCGCCGGCGGGCAGGGCGGGAGCAGCGCTTCGAACGGGTCCGACGGGCCCGCCCCGGCCACCACCGCCTTCCCGCCGGTCACCGTGGGTCCGGCCGGTGCCGCGGCCGCGGTCGGGGCGTTCGGGGCCGCGGCGGCCGGTGCGGCGCCCGCTCCGACGGCCCCGGCGCCTGCTCCGGAGCCGGCACCGTTCTCCCTGCCGTCGGGTTCGGGGCTGCCGACGTTCGGTCCCCCGACCGGCCCCCCGCCCGGGCCGACCCCGGCGGCGGCCGCGATGTCGTCGACCGCGGCGGCCGCGGCACCCCCGGCCCCGCCAAGTC
>NZ_BAABIC010000019.1:0-131735 GCF_039542425.1 Pseudonocardia yuanmonensis | reverse complement strand
CCAGGTCAGCCTCTGCCCCTGGCGCCTGGGCGCGATCACCGCCGCAGCCCTCGTCCTGCTCCACCACGACCACGACCGCAGCACCTAACCCGGCAGCAATCCGAAGATCGCTACCGGGAAAGGCTCACTGAGCGAGAGTGCCGTTCGTCCGGGTCGGGGGCGGGCTCACTCCTCGCCCTTGCCCTCCTTCAGACCGGTCTGGATGAGGTCCATGACCGCCGAGTCGGCCAGCGTGGAGACGTCGCCGACCTCACGGTTCTCCGCGACGTCCCGCAGCAGCCGGCGCATGATCTTGCCGGAGCGGGTCTTCGGCAGCTCGTCCACGACCATGATCTGGCGCGGCTTGGCGATCGGGCCGATCTCCTTGGAGACGTGGTCGCGCAGGGCCGCGATGGCCTGTTCGCCCTTCGCCTCGTCCTGGGCCACGTTCCCGCGCAGGATCACGAACGCGACGATGCCCTGGCCCGTCGTCGGGTCCGAGGCGCCGACGACCGCGGCCTCGGCCACCGTCGGGTGGCTGACCAGTGCCGACTCGACCTCGGTGGTCGAGATGCGGTGGCCCGAGACGTTCATCACGTCGTCGACGCGGCCGAGCAGCCAGACCGCGCCGTCGTCGTCGTACTTCGCGCCGTCGCCGGCGAAGTAGTAGCCCTGCTCCTCGAAGCGCGACCAGTAGGTCTCGCGGTAGCGCTCCTCGTCGCCCCAGATCGTGCGCAGCATCGACGGCCACGGCTTGTCCAGCACGAGGTATCCGCCCTGGCCGTTGCCGACCGGCGAGCCGTTCTCGTCGACCACCGTCGCGCCGATGCCGGGCAGCGGGCGCATCGCGGAGCCGGGCTTGGTCGCGGTGACGCCGGGCAGCGGCGAGATCATGATCGCGCCGGTCTCGGTCTGCCACCAGGTGTCCACGATCGGGCAGCGCTCGCCGCCGATGACCTGGCGGTACCACATCCAGGCCTCGGGGTTGATCGGCTCGCCCACAGAGCCCAGGACCTTGAGCGAGGAGAGATCGAACTTCTCCGGGATCTCCTTGCCCCACTTCATGAACGTGCGGATCAGCGTGGGCGCGGTGTAGTAGATCGAGACGCCGTACTTCTGCACGATCTCCCAGTGCCGGCCCTCGTGCGGGGTGTTCGGCGTGCCCTCGTACATCACCGACGTGGCGCCGTTGGCCAACGGCCCGTAGACGATGTAGCTGTGCCCGGTGACCCAGCCGATGTCGGCGGTGCACCAGTAGACGCTCTCGCCGGGCTTGTGGTCGAACACCACGTGGTGGGTGTACGCGACCTGGGTCAGGAAGCCACCCGAGGTGTGCAGGATGCCCTTCGGCTTCCCCGTGGTGCCCGAGGTGTAGAGGATGAACAGCGGGTGCTCGGAGTCGAAGTCCTCCGGCGTGTGCTCCTCGGAGGCCGCATCGACGACGTCGTGCCACCACAGGTCGCGGCCCTCGGTCCACGGCACGTCGGTCTCGGTCCGCTTGACCACCAGCACGTGCTCGATCGAGGTGCCCTCGACAGCCTGGTCGGTGTTCTCCTTCATCGGCGCCGGCTTGCCACGGCGGAACTGCCCGTCGCTCGTGATCAGCACCTTGGCCTCGGCGTCCTCGATCCGCGCCTTGAGCGCGCCCGGGGAGAACCCGCCGAACACCACGCTGTGCAGCGCACCCAGCCGCGCGCAGGCCAGCATGGAGAACACGGCCTCGGGGATCATCGGCAGCTGGATCGCCACCCGGTCGCCGGTGCCCACGCCCAGCTCCGCCAGCGCGTTCGCGGTCTTGCAGACCTCGCGCTGCAGGTCGGCGTAGGTGATGGTGCGGGTGTCGCCCGGCTCGCCCTCCCAGTGGAACGCGACCCGGTCCCCGTTGCCCGCCTCGACGTGCCGGTCCACGCAGTTGTAGGCGACGTTCAGCTTGCCGCCCACGAACCACTTCGCGAACGGCGGCTCCCAGTCGAGAACCCGCTCCCACCTGGTGCCCCAGGACAGCCGGTCGGCCTGCTCGGCCCAGAACCCCTCGCGATCCGCGTCCGCCCGCTCGTACCAGTCCGCCGTGGCGTTGGCCTGGGCCGCGAACTCCTCGCTCGGGGGGAAGCTCCGGCTCTCGGTCGAGAGGTTGTCGAGTGTCGCTCCGGACTCGGCCATGTTCTCGTGCCCTCCTCTAGCCGTGGCGCTTCGGCGCACCGGTGCTGAGCGACGGCGCGCACGTCAGGGAAAACGTAGTGCTCCGAATGCGCCTGCGCACCGTCAGTACGGAGAGGACACCGCCCGGCCGGTCAGGAGTCCCCGGTGGCAGCATGGCGCGGTGCCCGCCCGTACCGACCCGCTCGCCCCGCTGACCGAGCTCCCGGGGGTGGCCGACGCCGTCGCCGCGGCCCGCGCGGCCCTCGTCCCGGTGCACAACCACCAGGTCAACCGGCGTGGGTGGCCCGCGACGTCGGCCGAGGCCGCCCTGCGCGGCGCCCGCGCGTCGGCGGCGCTCGACGGCGCCCCCCTCACCCCCGCCCGCGAGGACCACGTCACCGACCCCGTGCTGGCCGGCGCGGTCCGGGTGGCCGACGAGGCGACGAGGCTGCTGGCGGTGTGGAAGGGCGCGCCGCTGCAGGCGCTGGCCCGGCTGCACGTGCTGGCGGCGACCGACCTGATCCCGGTCGAGGAGCACGAGGCCCGCCTCGGGCGCCCGCGCGAGGGCGCCTCGGCGCGGCTGTCCCTGCTGGCCGACCTGGTGACGGGCGGGACCTCGGCGCCCGCCCCGGTCGTCGTCGCGGTGGTGCACGGCGAGCTGCTCGCCCTGCGCCCCTTCGGGACCGCGGACGGCGTCGTCGCCCGGGCGGCGGCCCGGCTCACCGCCGTCGCGACCGGGTTCGACCCCAAGTCGCTCGCCGTGCCGGAGGTCGGGCACCTGCGGCGGGCCCAGGAGTACCGCGCGGCGGCGGAGGGCTTCGCCGCGGGGACGCCGGAGGGGCTGCGGGAGTGGATCCTGCACTGCTGCCGCGCCTGGGAGGCCGGAGCGCGCGAGGGGATGTCGATCGCCGACGCCCGGGCCTGACGCCCGGATCCGACGGAGCCCGGCAGGGTCCTGACACATGAAGGGGCGGTGCCCCTCCACCGTGACGGAAAGGGGCACCGCCCACTTGCACGAGACACCGGGATCCAGGCGTGCACTACGTGTCGTGCTCCGGCCTCGGCGTCCGGCGTCCCGGTACGCAGGCCCACGACGACATGCCTCCCGCGGCGTGCTGTGCGTGGAGTGCCCGGCGATCGTGCACGGAGTTCCGGGAAGAGGGGCCGGGTGCTTCTCTGCCGCACCGACCCTGGCCTCTCGGAAGTCCGTGAGGCCATTCGTACCCCGTGAGCGGCACCACATCAAGGGGTGCTTCGAGGTGCACCGGTTCAGCTCCGCAGGGTGGCGATCACGGCCCCGTGACTCGACCCGGACGGCGGATGCGCTCCTCCGCCGCCGTCGTTCAGAATGCCCCCGACCTGCGGAAACGGCTGCCCCGCTCGCGGATCCGCTGTGCCCACCAGTCGGCGCCGCCGGCCGCGGCGAGAGCCAGTCCCACCGCGGCGAGCCCCAGCCCGGCGGCGACGGCCAGCACCGGCGCCCGCGGACGGAGCCTCGCACGAAGCGACACCGGGGCCGCGAAGGTCAGCACCGGCCACCCCCGCTGCTCCGCCTCGCGGCGCAGCGCGCGGTCCGGGTTGACCACGGTGGGGTGCCCGACGGCGAGCAGCAGCGGCAGGTCGGTGATCGAGTCCGAGTAGGCCCGGCAGTCGGCGAGGTCGTAGCCGCCCTCGGCCGCGATCGCGCGTGCGGCGACCGCCTTCTCCTCGCCGTAGCAGTAGAACTCGATCTCGCCGGTGTAGCGGCCGTCCCGCACGGCCATGCGGGTGGCCATGCTGCGGTCGGCCCCGATCAGCGCGGCGATCGGCTCCACGACCTCCAGGCCCGACGCGCTCAGCACCACTACCTCGTCCCCCGCGGCGTGGTGCTCGGTGATCAGCTCGGCCGCCTCCGCGTAGATCATCGGCTGGACGATCTCGAGCAACGTCTCGGCCACGATGGACCGGACCTGCGCGACCTCCCACCCCGTGGCGAGCGCGGTGATGCGGCGGCGCAACAGGTCCATCGTGTCCGCGTCGGCGCCTGCGAAGAGCAGCAGGAGCTGGGCGTACGCGCTGCGCAGCACGGCCCGCCTGCTGATCAGCCCCTGGCGGCGGAAGGGTCGGGAGAAGGCGAGCGCGGAGGAGCCGGCGAGGATCGTCTTGTCGAGGTCGAAGAACGCGGCGGCGGCCCGCCGCGGGGCCCGGGGAGCGGCCGTCGGCGCGGGGGCGGTCGGAGCGGGCACCGGGGCAGCCTGCCAGACCCCGGACATGCGACAGGAGCGGCCCGAGGCGGCACGACCGGGGCGTGCGCGGGGCCGGACATGGGACGGCCTCCGCCAGGGGGGATTGGCGGAGGCCGTCGGGCGGTTCAGCCCCGGGGGGTCGAGCTGAACCCGCTCGGACACGGTCCGAGCCGACGACAACTGTAACCGCAAGTACGTCGCGGGGCCATGACTGTCTGCCCGGTGATCGCCCGACGGCCGTCGAGAGGGAGGCAGTTGCGGGGCGAGCCCCCAGGGCGCCCCGCAGGTACGGCGCCACGCTGGACACCGGAACCTCGGACGAGTGTTTCGACGTGCGTTGACGCCGCCCTCGCGGCGGACACCGGAGCAGGCGCCCGAGCGGTTGCCCGAGCGCCCTCGCGCCGCGCCGCCCTCGGCAGGCCACACGCCCCCGCACGATCGTGCCCCGGCACCCCGACGGATCCCGAGAACGGAGCCCGTCCCCCAAGGATCTGTCCACACCCGACCCCGACGATCCACAGCGGCGCGATCGGTCCGTCCGCCCGCCCCGTGAGGCCGCAGGCTCGACGCGGCCCCGAGGGACGGGAGCGGCGGAGGGAGCGTGCGATGGGCGAGCGGACACTGGTGATGGTCGAGGACCCCGAACTCCTCGACGCCGTGCTCCGGCTGGCGGCGGCCGCCGGGTGCGAGGTGCACCGGGCGGCGGACGCGGCGGACGCGCGGCGGCACTGGGCCGGCGCGCCGTTCGTGCTGCTCGACGTTGAGTCGGCCCGGCGGTGCGTCCGGGCGGGGCTGCCCCGGCGCGCCGACCTGGTGCTGGTCGGCTACGACCGGGCCTCCGTCGAGGCGCTGGAGTGTGCGGTCGCCCTCGGCGCGGAGCAGGCCGTCGAGCTGCCGGCCGCGGAACCGCACCTGGTCGAGCGGCTCGCGGCCGCGGCGGAGCAGGGCGAGGCGACCGGCGCCGGCCGGGTGCTCGCCGTCGTCGGTGGGAAGGGCGGGGCGGGGGCGTCCGTGCTGGCCGCGGCCGTCGCCGTCGTCGCGGCCTCCTCGGGCGACCGCACGCTCCTGGTCGACTGCGACCCGCTCGGCGGCGGCCTGGACCTGGTCCTGGGGGCCGAGGAGGTCACCGGCCTGCGCTGGCCGGAGCTCACGATCACGGACGGTCGCGTGCCCGCCTCGGCGCTGCACGCCGCGCTCCCCACGCCCGCGATCAGCCGGTCCGGGGGTGAGCTCGGCGTGCTGTCCTGCGCCCGGGCCGCGGCGGGGCCGTCGGCGGGAGCGGTCACCGCCGTGCTCGAGGCCGGGCGCCGGGCGGGCGAGACGGTGGTCTGCGACGTCCCGCGCTACCCGACGGACGCCGCCGTCGCGGCCCTCGACGCCGCCGACCTGACCGCGCTGGTCGTCCCGGCGGACGTCCGCTCCTGCGCCGCCGCGGGCCGGGTCGCCGCGGTGCTCGCCGAGCAGACCCGCGAGGTCGGCCTCGTGGTGCGCGGCCCCTCCCCCGGCGGGCTCGCCCCGTCGGACGTGGCCGCGGCGCTCGAGCTGCCGCTGCTCGCGGCGATGCCACCCGAGCGCGGGCTGGCGCGGGCCACCGAGCAGGGCGTGCCGCCCGGGCGCCGGCGCGGCGCGCTCTCCACCGCCGCCCGCGAGCTGCTCACCGCGCTGGCCGGCGCCGGTGCGCCGGGTCTGCGGCGGGCGTCGTGAGCGCGCTGGTCGACCGCGTCCGCACCCGGCTGGCGGAGGACGGGCGGGAGCCGACCCCCGCCGCCGTGGCGGACGCGGTGCGCGCCGAGTCCGGCGGGGTGGCGTCGGACCTCGACGTCCTCGCGGCCCTCCGGGTGCTGCGCGAGGAGCTGGTCGGGGCCGGCCCGCTCGACCCGTTGCTGCGCGATCCCCGCACCACGGACGTGCTCGTCTCCGCGGGCGGCACGGTGATGATCGACCGCGGGACCGGGCTCGAGGCCGCGCCCGTCCGGCTGCCGGACGAGTCGGCGGTCCGCCGGCTCGCCCAGCGCCTCGCCCTCGCCGCGGGCCGCCGGCTCGACGACGCCAGCCCCTACGTCGACGGCTGGCTCACCGGCGGGGGCGGCGGATCCCGCGGGGTCCGGCTGCACGCGGTGCTGGCGCCCGTCGCCGTCGACGGGACCTGCCTGTCGCTGCGCGTGCTCCGACCCGCCGCGCACGACCTCGCCTCGCTCGCCCGCCTCGGCACCCTCGAGCCGGCCGCCGAGCAGCTGCTGCACGCGGTGGTCGCGGCCCGGCTCGCCGTGCTCGTCTCGGGCGGCACGGGCTCGGGCAAGACCACGCTCCTCGCGGCCCTGCTCGGCGCGGTCGACCCGGCCGAGCGGATTCTCACCGTCGAGGACGCGCAAGAGCTCCAGCCCCGGCACCCGCAGGTCGTCCGGCTCGTGGCGCGACCGGCGAACATCGAGGGCGCCGGCGGGGTGAGCCTGCGCGACCTCCTGCGTCAGGCGCTGCGGATGCGACCGGACCGGGTCGTCGTGGGCGAGGTGCGGGGCGGCGAGGTCTGCGATCTCCTCTCGGCGCTGAACACGGGGCACGACGGCGGCGCCGGCACCGTGCACGCGAACTCGGTCCGCGAGGTGCCGGCCCGGTTGGAGGCGCTCGCCGCGCTCGGCGGGATGGAGCGGGCGGCCCTGCACAGCCAGCTGGCCCCGGCGGTGCAGGTGGTGCTGCACATGCGCCGCACCCCCCACGGCCGGGTGCTCGAGGCCGTCGGGGTGCTCGAGCGGCAGGCCGCCGCGGGGCCCACCGAGGTCGTCGTCCGGCCGGTGTGGGAGCGCGGCCGTGGCTGGACCGCCGATCGCGAGCACCTGGGGCGGCTCCTCGCCGAGCGCGGTGTGCCGGCACCGTGGGGCGCGTCGTGAGCGCGACGGTGCCCGCCCTGCTGGCGGCGGCCGTGGTCTGCGCCCCGGGGTCGTCGGCGCGGCGCCGGCTGCGGTTGCTGATCCCGACGCCCGCAGGGCGTGCCCGCGCCGTCCCGCCGCTCCGCCTTCTGGTCGTGCTCGCCGGAGCCGGGCTCGGCCTCGTCCTCGGCGGGCCGGCCGGCGCGGTGGCCGGTGCGGTGGCGGCGGAGGTGATGCGGAGACGGCGCACGCGCGCCCGGGAGCGGGCGGCGGCGGTCGCGGCCGCCGGTGAGCTCGCCGAGGCCGTGTCCCGGATCGTCGAGGAGCTCCGTACCGGGGCGCACCCGGCGGCAGCCCTCGACGGAGCCCGCTCGGACGGCCCGCTCGCAGCAGAGGCACTCGCCCCAGCGGCCGCGGCAGCACGGCTGGGCGACGACGTACCGGCGGCCCTCCGCCGCGGTGCCGGCGAGCGGTCGGACCTGGTCGCCACCGAGCTGCGCCGCCTCGCCGGGGCCTGGTCCCTGGCCGACCGGCACGGCGCCCCGCTGGCGGACCTGCTGTCCGGCACCCTCGCCGACCTGCGCTGGCGCCTCGCCTTCGAGGCCCGGGTCCGGGCCCGCCTGGCCGGGCCGCGCGCCACCGCGGGGGTGCTGACCGCGCTGCCGTTGCTCGGGCTCGGCCTGGGTCACCTGCTCGGCGCCGACCCGCTGGGGGTGCTGCGCGACGGGATTCTCGGTCAGGCCCTCCTGCTCGTCGGGTCCGGGCTCCTGCTCGCCGGTCTGCTGTGGAGCGACCGGATCGCGACGGGCCCGGTGACCCGATGACGGCGACCACTGCCGATTCCGATCTCCCGCTCGCCGTCGCGCTGGTCCTGCTCGCGGTCGCGCTGCTCGTGGGCGGTGCGCCCGGTGCACGGAGGCGACTGAGCGCTCTGCTCACGGTGGCCTCCGGCACCGCCGAGCCGGCCGCCCCGCTGCGCCGCGGCTGGACCGCGGTGGGAGGGCTGGCCGTGGCCGTCGTCGGCTGGACGGTGGCCGGCGGGCCTGCGGCCGGTCCCGCCGGGCTCGCCGCCGCGCTCGTCGTCGGTGCGGCCGCCGCTGTGGGTCTGCACGTCCTCGTGGCCCGGGCGGCGACACGGCCCGCTCGCGCCGCCGATGCCGGCGGCCTGGCCGCGGGCTGGGAGCTGCTGGCCACCTGCCTCGAGGCCGGGCTCCCGGTCCCTTCGGCCGCGGAGGCGGCCGCGATGCGGATCGAGGGCGAGGTCGGCGCCGGTCTCCGCCGGGCGGCGGGGCTGCTCGAGCTCGGGTCGGCGCCGGCGGAGGCGTGGGCCGCAGTGGGCTCGGTGCCGGGCCTCGAGGCCTTCGGCCGCGCCGCACGCCGGTCGGCCGACACCGGCGCCGGGCTGGCCCGGGTGGCGCGCTCCGAGGCGGCACGACTCCGCGCGGGCCTCACCGACGTCGCCGAGGCGAAGGCCGAGCGCGCCGCGGTGCTGATCGCCGCGCCGCTCGGCGTCTGCTTCCTCCCGGCCTTCCTCGCCGTGGGCATCGCACCGGTGGTCATCGGCCTCGCCGGGGAGGCGCTGGCCCGATGGTGATCGCCCTCCCACCGGCCTGCTGCGCGCCGCCGCGACCCCGACCGCTCCGCCCCCGGCCCGATCCCGACCCTCGAGGAGGACCCATGTCCCTGCCCGCACTCGCCCTGCCCCACCCCGAACCGCACCGCGACCCGCGGCGCGATCCGCTCCCGGGCCCGCGCAGCAGCGTCCTGCGCGTGTGCCCCGACCTCACGCGGCACCGGCCGCCCACCGAGCGTCAGCCCGGCACACCGACCGAGCCCGGCCCGCTCGACCCCGGCCCGCGCACCCCTCGGCCTCCGCGCTCCCGCCGAGGAGGTCGCGCGGGAAGCCCGCTCCGCTGCGCCCGGCGCGGGCTCGCCGGCCTCCTCCGCACCGCGGCCGCCCGGCTCACCGCCGACGACCGGGGGATGTCCACGGTCGAGTACGCGATCGGCACGTTGGCCGCGGCCGCGTTCGCCGCGGTCCTCTACACCGTGATCAGCGGCGACTCGATCGTCACCGCGCTGACTCAGCTCGTCCAGCGCGCCCTGTCGGTCACTTTCTGATGCGCCAGGCCGAGCGTGGCGCGGTCACCGTCGAGGCGGCGATCGCGCTGGGCGCGCTCACCCTCGTCGTCCTCGCCGCGCTCGGCTCCGTCGCCACGGTCGCCGCGGCCGTCCGCTGCACGGACGCGGCCCGCGAGCTCGTCCGCCTCGCCGCGCGGGGCGAGGCCGAGCGCGGGCGTGCAGCGGCCGCGGCGCTGGCCCCGAGCGGCGCGACGATCGAGCTGACCGTCGCCGACACGGAGGTCCGGGCGGTCGTGAGCGCGGGGCCCGTCAGTCCGCTGCCCCTCCGGGTCGCCGGCAGCGCGGTCGGCGCCCTGGAGCCCGGAGCGGTCGCCGCCGAGGCAGCCACGGGCACACCGGACGCGGTGGATGCATCGGCGGCCGCACTCACGCCGAAGGTCGTCACGCAGCCCGCGCGCACGCTCGCGCACGGCATGGCGTCGCACACGTCCGAGGAGGCCACGACGTGAACCGCCGGTCCGACCCCGACCGCGGCTCCGCCACCGTGTGGGCCGCGCTCGCCGCGGCCGCGCTCCTCGCGGTCACGGCCTTCCTCGTCGACCTCGGTGGCGCCGTGCTCGCCCGCCACCGTGCGGAGGCGGCCGCCGACCTCGCCGCACTGGCGGCCGCGGGCGACCCCGTCCAGGGCGAGCAGGTCGCCTGCGCGGCGGCGCGTCGGGTCACCGACGGCATGGCCGCCGAGCTCGCCCGGTGCACCGTCGACGGCTGGAACGCCGTCGTCGAGGTGCACGTGCGGCGCCCGTGGAGCCTGCTCGCCGCAGCGGCGGCGACGGGCCGGGCGCACGCCGGACCGGTGCCGGAGACGGTCCCCGCGGGGCCGGGCGGAAGGGCGCCGGGCGACGTTCCGGTGAACGGTCGGGAAGGCCCGGCGAACGGCGTTGCGATTCCGGCCTCCGCCCACCGTGGCCGCCGACTCGTCGGCCACCCGTCGACCGACTCCGGCACCCGCGCTCGTCGTGGGTCCGGAACCGATCGGCGACCGCGTCTGGCGGCCGCCGTGCGGACCGGGCCTACTAAACACGGCACGGCCGGGTCGACGCCCACGGTGGAGTCGGCACCACCGTCCACGAACACGCTCCCCAGACCGCGGTGGGACCGAGGCGCTCCGTCGCTGACCCCCGTACGGACCCACCGCCCGCTGGCCGCCGCCGGCCGGTCCGGCCCCCGACGGGCCCGCCGGCGGCGGCCGACGACCCCGCCGACACCGCCCGCGCGGGAGCACTCAGCCCATGGCCGGGTACCGCACCAGCGCCCCGATCACCAGGTCCAGCACCCGGACCGCCCCGGCCTTGTCCAGCGGGTTGTTCCCGTTGCCGCACTTGGGCGACTGCACGCACGAGGGGCACCCGGTGCGGCAGGCGCAGTCCCGGATCGCCTCGCGCGTCGCCCGCAGCCACCGCTCGAGCACGGCGTGCCCCCGCTCGGCCAGCCCGGCGCCGCCGGGATGGCCGTCGTGGACGAACACCGTCGGGAGCCCCGTGTCCGGGTGGAGCGCGGTCGAGAGGCCGCCGATGTCCCAGCGGTCGCAGATCGCGAAGAGCGGCAACAGGCCGATCGCGGCGTGCTCGGCCGCGTGCAGCGCGCCGGGCACGCGGGCCGGATCGATCCCCGCGTCGGCCAGCACGGACTCGTCGATCGTGTACCAGACCGAGCGCGTCTCGAGGGTCTGCGCGGGCATCTCCAGCGGGACGGTCTCGAGCACCCTCCCGTCGGAGGTGCGACGCTGGTAGCCGACGACCTGGCTGGTCACGCGGACGTCGCCGAAGCACACGGAGACCGGGCCGTGGTCGCTGCGCACCCGCACGGCCACGATCTCCACGTCCGAGTTCGAGCGTGCGTCGGTGCGCCAGTCGGGCTCCTCCTGGTGCACGAGTGCGACACCGGCGTCGAGGTCCAGCTCGTCGACGACGTAGCTCTCCCCGCGGTGCAGGTAGACGGCCCCGGGGTGCGCGGTCCCCGGGGCGGAGGCGCCGTCGACCGTGCCGAGCATCCGCCCGGTCCCGGCCTCGACCAGCGCGACCTGCCCGAGACCGGAGCCTCGGATGTCGACGGAGGCGGCGGGCTGCTCCCGCGTCGTCGGCCAGAACCACCCGGTCGGCCGCCGGCGGAGCACCCCGTCCTCGACCAGCTCGGCGAGCACCTCCTCGGCCACGCCGCCGCCGAAGACGCCCGCGACGTCCTCCTCGGTCAGCGGCAGCTCGGCGGCGGCGCACACGAGCTGGGGCGCGAGCACGTACGGGTTGCCGGGGTCGAGCACGCAGCTCTCCACGGGCGCGCCGAGGAGGGCGCGCGGGTGGTGCACGAGGTAGGTGTCCATCGGGTCGTCTCGCGCGACGAGCACCACCAGCGCCTCGTCCGCGGCACGTCCGGCGCGGCCCGCCTGCTGCCAGAAGGAGGCGTGGGTGCCCGGGAAGCCCGCCACGACCACGGCGTCCAGCCCCGCGATGTCGACGCCGAGCTCCAGGGCGTTCGTCGTCGCCACGCCGAGCAGCTCCCCGCGCATCAGCGCGCTCTCCAGCGCCCGCCGCTCCTCGGGGAGGTAGCCGCCGCGGTAGGCCGAGATGCGCGGCACGAGGTCGGGGTCGACGTCGGCAACGAGCCGCTGGGCGCCGAGCGCGGTGACCTCGGCCCCCCGCCGCGAGCGGACGAACGCGAGGCTCCGAGCGCCCTCGACCACGAGGTCCGCCAGCATCCGGGAGGACTCGGTCGAGGCGGGCCGGCGGACCGGGGCACCGTTCTCCCCGCTGAGCTCGGGCAGCAGCGGCGGCTCCCACAGCGCGACCGTCCGGCCCGCGCTGGGCGACCCGTCCTCGGTCACCGCGGTCACCTCCCGGCCGGTCAGCCGGCAGGCGAACTCGGCGGGGCGCGCCACGGTGGCCGAGGCGAGCACGATCGTCGGCCGCGCCCCGTAGCGCCGGGCGATCCTCAGCAGGCGGCGCAGCAGCAGCGCGACGTGCGAGCCGAACACCCCGCGGTAGGTGTGGCACTCGTCGACGACCACGAACGCGAGCCGGCGCAGGAATCCGGCCCAGCGCCCGTGCCGGGGCAGCACCGAGCGGTGCAGCATGTCCGGGTTGCTGAAGATCCAGCGCGCGTGCCGGCGGGCCCAGTCCCGCTCGTCCATCGGGGTGTCCCCGTCGAGCGCCGCGGGCCGGACGTCCGGCAGCCCGAGCTCGCGCAGGGCGCGGAGCTGGTCGGCGGCGAGTGCCTTGGTGGGCGACAGGTAGAGCGCCGTGGCGCGCGGCTCGGCCGCGAGCCGCGACAGCACCGGCAGCTGGTAGACGAGGGACTTGCCCGAGGCGGTGCCCGTGGCGACCACGACGTCCCGCCCCGCGTGGGCCAGCTCCGCGCCCTCGGCCTGGTGGCTCCACGGCCGGGCCACGCCGGCCCGGCGGAAGGCGCCGATCACCTCGGGCGGCGCCCAGTTCGGCCACTCGACGGCGCGCCCCGGCCGCGGCGGCAGGCGCACCGCGTGGCGCAGCGGGTTCGTCGCCTCCGCCGGGTCGAACCCGTTCGGGTCCTCGAGCTCGTCGACGAGCTCGGGCGGCAGCGAGTCGTCCGCCCCGAGCTCGACGACGGGTACGTCCGGATCGACGCCGGAGCCCGCGAGGACCCGGCCCAGCAGCTCCAGCCCGCGCGCCGACCGCTGCACCGGGGCGGCCGCGGGCACGACCGGTTCCGGCGGCCCCTCGACGAGCACCGGCCCGCCCGCCCACCCGATCGCCTGGTCACGCATACTGTCGAGGCTCGCACACGGCACCGACGGTTCCACGCGCACGCCCGCCCGAATCACGGCCGCGTCCGGTCAGCCGCCGGGGGCTCCGGTGAGCACGCCACCGACCGCCGAGGCCACGGCGTCGAGCTCGTCGCGCGCCTGCGCCCAGCCCCCCGCCCGCGGCTGGATGCTGAGCACCGCGACCACGAACCGCTCCCCCGGACCGAGCAGCCCGGCGCTGTGCAGGTAGTAGCGGCCCGAGAAACAGCACATCCACCCCTGCTTGGCCACGGCGTCGGCCGCCGCCCCCGTGGCCGTCCCCGGCGCGAGCAGCCCGAAGTCCTGCGCGAAGCCGTCCCGGGCCACCGCCGGCGCGGCGGCGAGGGCGCCCAGCAGGAGGTCCCGGTCGGCGGCGGGGAGGTCGAGGACGTGGTCGTAGAGCTGCAGGTAGTCCTCGGCCGAGACCCGCGGTCCAGGAGCGTCGGCGATGCCGGCGTGCTCAGCAGCGCGGGTACGAGCGCCGTTGCGACCACCACGACAGCGAGGCCGGTCCGGCGAGTCCCGCGGACGGTGCGACCTCGGAAGGTGATCGTTCAATCATCATACGGACCTGCGGATTCGGCCATTCGGCCGTCTGTGTTCTCGATCACCTCGCCCGTCGGGGAGGTGGGGTGGTGTGGATCTCAACTGCGACATCGGACACACTCGTACACTGCACGCGCCCGTCGCACCGACGCGACGGGCCATGCGCTCGACGCCAGGGATGCCGTCGGAACGCGAGCCGGCCGCATCGGCCTCCCTGGCGCACACCGACGCAACAGGAGGACGGATGTCCGTGCCCGCTGTGGGCCTCGAGCTCGGCTCGGGTGATCGCGTCGTCGTCGGCGTGGTCGCCGTCGTCGCGCTCGCGGCCCTGGCCATCGGCTACATGCTGCTCCGGGAGGTGCTGGCCGCCGGCCAGGGGACCAAGCGGATGCAGGAGATCGGAGAAGCGGTCCAGGAAGGCGCCCAGGCGTACCTGAAACGCCAGTTCAGGACACTCGGCATCTTCGTGGTCGTCGTCTTCCTGCTGCTCCTGGCGCTGCCCGCCGACGACCTGGGCGAACGCATCGGCCGATCGATCTTCTTCGTCATCGGCGCGGTCTTCTCCGCCACGATCGGCTACCTCGGCATGTGGCTCGCCACCCGCGCGAACATCCGCGTGGCCGCGGCCTCGCGCGAGCCGGGCGGCCGGGAGAAGGCCACCCGCATCGCGTTCCGCACCGGCGGCGTCGTCGGCATGTTCACCGTCGGCCTGGGTCTGTTCGGCGCGGCGCTGGTCGTGCTGGTCTACGCCGGCCAGGCGCCCAAGGTCCTCGAGGGCTTCGGCTTCGGGGCGGCGCTGCTGGCGATGTTCATGCGTGTCGGCGGCGGAATCTTCACCAAGGCGGCCGACGTCGGCGCCGACCTGGTCGGCAAGGTCGAGCAGGGCATCCCGGAGGACGACCCGCGCAACGCGGCGACGATCGCGGACAACGTCGGCGACAACGTCGGCGACTGCGCCGGCATGGCGGCCGACCTCTTCGAGTCCTACGCGGTGACCCTGGTCGCGGCGCTGATCCTCGGCTCGGCGGCGTTCGGCCTGCAGGGCCTGCTGTTCCCGCTGATCATCCCGGCGATCGGCGTCATCACGGCGGTCATGGGCGTCTACATCACCCGGGCCCGCCGGGGCGAGAACACGCTCAAGGCGATCAACCGCAGCTTCTACATCTCGGCGGTCTTCGCCGGCGTGCTGTCGATCGTGGCGGCGTTCATCTACCTGCCCGGCAGCTTCGCCGACCTGACCAACCCGACGGACGCCTCCGTCGCCACCCTGACCCAGGACCCGCGGATCATCGCCTCGGTCGCCGTGGTCATCGGCATCGTCCTCGCGGGCGTCATCCTCTGGCTGACCGGCTACTTCACCGGCACCGAGGACAAGCCGGTGCAGGACGTCGGGCGCTCGTCGCTCACCGGTCCGGCCACCGTCATCCTGTCCGGCATCTCGATCGGCTTCGAGTCCGCCGTCTACACGGCCCTCGTCATCAGCGCCGCCGTCTACGGGGCGTTCCTGCTCTCCGGCTCCATCGTCGTCGCGCTGTTCGCGGTGGCCATGGCGGGCACCGGCCTGCTGACGACCGTCGGCGTCATCGTGGCCATGGACACCTTCGGCCCGGTCTCCGACAACGCCCAGGGCATCGCCGAGATGTCCGGCGACGTCGAGGGCGAGGGCGTCGACATCCTGACCGAGCTCGACGCGGTCGGGAACACCACGAAGGCGATCACCAAGGGCATCGCCATCGCCACCGCGGTGCTGGCCGCGACGGCGCTGTTCGGCTCGTACCGCGACGCGTTCACCCAGGCGCTCACCAAGGCCGGGGTCGCACTGCAGGACGCGGGCAACACGTTCAGCGCGGAGGTGTTCAGCCCGAACACCCTCGTCGGCGTGATCATCGGCGCCTCCGTCGTGTTCATGTTCTCCGGGCTGGCCGTCAACGCGGTGACACGCGCGGCGGGCGCGGTCGTCTACGAGGTGCGGCGGCAGTTCGCCACCAAGCCGGGGATCATGGACGGCACGGACCGGCCGGAGTACGGCCGGGTCGTCGACATCTGCACCCGGGACTCGCTGCGCGAGCTGGCCACCCCGGGGCTGCTGGCGATCTTCGCCCCGATCGCCGTGGGCTTCGGCCTCGGCGTCGGCCCGCTGGCCGGATACCTGGCGGGCGCCATCGCGACCGGCACGCTGATGGCGATCTTCCTCGCCAACTCCGGCGGGGCGTGGGACAACGCGAAGAAGCTGGTCGAGGACGGCAACCACGGCGGCAAGGGGTCGGACGCCCACGAGGCGACGGTCATCGGCGACACCGTCGGCGACCCGTTCAAGGACACCGCCGGCCCGGCCATCAACCCGCTGATCAAGGTCATGAACCTGGTCTCGGTGCTGATCGCGCCCGCGGTCGTCGTGTTCACCGTCGGCGACAGCGCCTCCGCCCCGATCCGGATCGCGATCGCGGTCGTCGCGGTGGTCATCATCGTCGCGGCGGTCACGGTGTCGAAGCGCCGCACGTCGTCGATCCAGGAGACGCCGGCGGACAGTCCCGTGGCCTGATCCACCACCACGCCGTCCGGGACGTCCGGCCGGGCTGGGCCGAACGGGCCCGGGCCGGTCGCCCGGGCGTCGGCCCCTCTCGGCGATCCAGGAGGCCGCTCGTCCCCCTCCGGGGCGGGCGGCCTCCTGCGTCCGGGCCGGGCTCGCTACCGTCTCAGCGCCCGCACGGGGGCGACGGTGCACAACCGGCGTGCGGGTCCGACGAGCTGGGCGGACGTGGAGGACGGATGAGGATGCCCACCAGGGTCACGAGGGCCACCCGGCGGCGCGCCGCGGCGGTGGCGGCGGTCGCGGCCGGGCTGCTGCTCGCCGGGTGCGGCGGCGCGAGCGAGCAGGAGACGGTCGACTGGACCAACGGCCTGTGCAGCTCGTACGCCACCTTCCGCGAGGCGGCGATCGTCGGCCCGCAGCCGGCGTCGGACCTGCCCGCGCAGACCCGCAACCTCTCCGCCTACCTCGGCAGCACCGCGGCCTCGCTGGACAAGGCGCTCGCCGACCTCGACGGCCTCGGCGCCTCGCCGGTCTCGGGCGGCGACGAGGCCGTCACGAAGTTCCGCGATCAGCTCGGGGGCTACCGCTCGGCCTTCCAGCAGGCCCGGGCCCAGGTCGACGCCCTCGACCTCGGCTCCCCGACGCTGCAGCAGGACATCGAGGGCGCGGTCGCCCCGGTCCTGCAGCTGCAGGACACGAACCAGGACCCGCTGGCGGGCCTCGACTCGGCGGTCACCGACGCCGCGACGAAGGCGCCCGCCTGCCAGAACCTCAGCCGCCTCAGCAGCCCCACCCCCGGCGGCTGAGCAGGGCGGGGACCGGGCGTTCGCGTACTGTCGGCCCCCGGCCCCCGGCCCCCGCTCCCCTCGCCCCCAGGAGGCGCCCCGTGCCCCGCCCGTCCCGGCTCGCCGTCGCCGTGGTGCTCGGCGGGCTGCTGTCCGTCAGCGGCTGCGCGACCGTCGTCGCGGGCACCCCGACCGCCGATCCGGCACCGCGTCCCGCGGCCGGCCGCGGCGCCGACCCCGTGGCGTGGGTCGACAAGGTCTGCGGCGCGGTCCTCACCTACACCACGCCGGTGCTGGCCCAGCCCGCGTTCGACGGCGCCGACCTACCCACGATCAAGCAGCGGCTCTCGGACTACCTCGGCGCGAGCCAGGCCGGCCTGCAGCAGAGCCGCGACCAGCTCGGCACGGTCGGGGCCTCGCCCGTCGGCGGGGGTGACGACACCGTCGCGCGCATCTCCGCGGGCCTGGAGAAGCTGCAGAACGACATCGGCGCCGCCAAGGCGAAGGTCGACGCCGCCGACCCGGCGAACGTCGACGCCTTCCGGGCGGCGCTCGACGAGACCAACACCAACCTCAAGCAGCTCACGGCGCCCGACGCGCTCGGCGACCTCAAGACCTCGCCACGCCTCGACAAGGCCGCCCAGCAGGCGGGCAACTGCACGACGCTGGCCACCCTCCCGGGCGCCGCACCCCGTTAGAGGCGCGTGTCGCCCGGCGTGTCGCCTCGGGGACGGGCGAACCCGGCGCGCCGCACGATCATCTCTCGAACACATGTTCTAGGGTGCGCGACGTGTCCCAGCTCTCGCTGTTCTCCGCGGACGCCCGGCCACCGCGGCTCGGCGATCTCGCCGGGCTGCTGTGCGGGCCGGCGCGGATCATCCGGTTCGGCGCGGGGGACACCGCGCGGATCAGCCTGCACGTGGCCGACGCCGGACGGGCGGCTGCCGTCCGCGCCGCGGCGGCGCCGTTCGGCATCCCCTTCGAGCTCGGCGAGCGGACCTGCGCGGGCCGGGAGCTGCGCACCGCCTACCGCCGCGACCTCGCGGGTCTCGCGCGGGCCTGGACGGGCCGTGACCGGCGCAAGACCGTCCCGGGGGGCTTCCAGCTCGACGGCACCGCGCTGCGGCTCTGGGTGCTCGCCGGCGGCCGCGCGGACGGGCGCGGGGGGTACGTCCTGCCCCTCGACGGCGCCGCGTCCGGAACCCACGACGCCCTGATCGCCGCCACCACCCGCCTGGGGCTGCCGCCCGCCCGGATCGCCCTGCCGCCCTGCGAGGCCTGCCGGGAGCGCGCGGCCGCCGCATCCGAGCCGGGGGCCGACACAGGGAATGACACAGTGATCGGCGCAGACCTCGACGCGGGGTTCGACGGAGAGGCCGACGAAGAGACCGACGGAGGGGTCGACCCGGAGACCTACCCGGACCCCGCGGAAGAGTCCGACCTCCCCACCCCGGGCGACCGGCCCGCGCCGCCCGGCCCCCGCACGTCCTCGCATCACCGAACCCGCCCACCCGCCGCCCTCCTGCTGACGGACGGCACCACGGCCCTCGACATGCCGGCGGAGCCCGCCCCGGCCCACTGCCGCACCCACCATCTCGCCCTCGTCCCGGACGTCGAGCCGGAATGCCCGGCGGCCGGGCCGGCGTTACGAATCACAGGAGTGCGCCGCCTGCAACGGCTCGTGGAACTGGTCGGCCCCGCCCCCGACGACGTGGACACCGCCGACTGGCCCAGGCACTGGGGTCGGGGCCGGGCTTGACCGGCGGGCTACGCTCCCCCGGTCGATCCGCCAGGTCGCGACGCGGTGTGACGGATGCGACATGCTCGGTCGATGTGCGACCGTGGCGGCGGGGGTCGGCGATGGAGCAATACTGTCGATCCCGGGTCGAAGGGGAGTGACGCCGTGACCGGAGGTAACGGTCGGGTGCGCCGCCCCGAACGAGACGCCCGGAAGTCGGACGCGGGCCGGTGCGTGACCGGCGACGCGGCCGGAGGGATGGAGTAGGACCAACGTGGCAACCCGAACGACGAGCACGGACACCGACGCGCCTGCCGCGAGCAACGGCACGGCCGCCGGCACCCGCACGCGCCGCGCCGCGGCCGGCGGGGGGCGTCGGAACGGGAACGGCACGGCGACCTCCGCCGGCGGGCGCGTGCGCCGCCTGGTGATCGTGGAGTCCCCCACCAAGGCCAAGAAGATCCAGCCGTACCTGGGCAACGACTACGTCGTCGAGTCGTCGGTCGGGCACATCCGCGACCTGCCGCGCGGCGCGGCGGACGTGCCGGCCAAGTACAAGGGCGAGCCGTGGGCGCGGCTGGGCGTGGACGTGGACAACGAGTTCCACCCGCTCTACATCGTCACGCCGGAGAAGAAGTCGAAGGTCTCCGAGCTGAAGGACCTGCTCAAGGACGCCGACGAGCTCCTCCTCGCCACGGACCCCGACCGCGAGGGCGAGGCCATCGCCTGGCACCTGCTGGACACCCTGCGCCCGAAGATCCCGGTGCGCCGGATGGTCTTCCACGAGATCACCGAGCCGGCGATCCGCGCGGCCGCGGAGAACACCCGCGAGCTGGACCAGGACCTGGTCGACGCGCAGGAGACCCGCCGCATCCTCGACCGGCTCTACGGCTACGAGGTCTCCCCCGTGCTGTGGAAGAAGGTCATGCCGAAGCTTTCGGCGGGCCGCGTGCAGTCGGTGGCCACCCGGCTGATCGTGGAGCGCGAGCGCGAGCGGATGGCGTTCGTCCCGGCGGGCTACTGGGACATCGCCGCGACGCTCGACGCCGGGGCGGATGCCACCCCCCGCCAGTTCGGCTCCCGGCTGATCTCCGTCGACGGCAACCGGGTCGCGGTGGGCCGCGACTTCGGGCCGGACGGGAAGCTGAAGAACACGGACGTCACCGTCCTCGACGAGGCGAGCGCCCGCCGGCTGGCGGAGGCGCTCGAGGGCCGGGACCTGACCGTCGCCTCGGTCGAGTCGAAGCCGTACACGCGTCGGCCGTACGCCCCGTTCATGACGTCGACGCTGCAGCAGGAGGCCGGCCGCAAGCTGCGCTTCTCGGCGGAGCGCACGATGCGCAGCGCCCAGCGGCTGTACGAGAACGGCTACATCACGTACATGCGTACGGACTCGACCACGCTGTCCGACGCCGCGATCCAGGCCGCCCGGGCGCAGGCCCGCGAGCTGTACGGGGACTCGTACGTCGCGCCGTCGCCGCGGCAGTACACCCGCAAGGTGAAGAACGCCCAGGAGGCGCACGAGGCGATCCGGCCGGCGGGCGACACCTTCCGCACCCCGGGCGAGATCGCCCGCGAGGTCGACGGGGACGACTTCCGCCTCTACGAGCTGATCTGGCAGCGGACCGTCGCCTCGCAGATGGCCGACGCCCGCGGCACCACCGTGTCCGTACGGATCAACGGCACCGCGGCGACCGGCGAGGACGTCGTGTTCGCCAGCTCCGGCCGCACGATCACCTTCCCCGGCTTCCTCAAGGCCTACGTCGAGACGATCGAGGAGGGCTCGGGCGGCCAGGCGGACGACGCCGAGTCCCGGCTGCCGCAGCTCACCGAGGGCCAGGACCTCACCGCCGCCGAGCTCACGCCCGAGGGCCACTCGACGAACCCACCGGCCCGGTTCACCGAGCCGAGCCTGGTGAGCAAGCTCGAGGAGCTGGGGATCGGCCGGCCGTCCACGTACGCGTCGATCATCAAGACGATCCAGGACCGCGGGTACGTCTGGAAGAAGGGCTCGGCGCTCGTGCCCTCGTGGGTGGCGTTCGCCGTCGTCGGGCTGCTGGAGCACCACTTCGGCCGGCTCGTCGACTACGACTTCACCGCCGCGATGGAGGACGAGCTCGACGCCATCTCGTCGGGCAACCTCACCCGCAACGCCTGGCTGACCGGCTTCTACTTCGGCGACGGCGGGGGCTCCGAGGGCTCGGTGGCGCGGGCGGGCGGGTTGAAGAAGCTCGTCGGCGTGAACCTCGAGGAGATCGACGCCCGGGAGATCAACTCGATCCCGCTGTTCACCGACTCGCAGGGCCGCGAGGCCGTGGTGCGGGTCGGGCGGTACGGGCCGTACATGGAGCGTCCGACCGGCGAGGTCGACGCCGAGGGCAGGCCGAAGACGCAGCGCGCGAACCTGCCCGAGGACCTGCCGCCGGACGAGCTCACTGAGGAGATCGCCGAGAAGCTCTTCTCGGTGCCGCAGGAGGGCCGCTCACTGGGCACGGACCCGGTGACCGGGCACGAGATCGTCGCCAAGGAGGGGCGGTTCGGGCCGTACGTCACCGAGCTGCTGCCGGAGGATGCGCCGAAGAAGACCAAGCCGCGTACGGGCTCGCTCTTCAAGGACATGTCCCTGGAGACGATCACGCTCGACGACGCGCTGAAGCTGCTGTCCCTGCCGCGCCTGGTCGGCACCGACCCGGAGTCCGGCGAGGAGATCACCGCGCAGAACGGCCGGTACGGGCCCTACCTGAAGAAGGGCACGGACTCGCGGTCGCTGGCCGGCGAGGAGCAGCTGTTCACCGTCACGCTCGACGAGGCGGTGGAGATCTACAAGCAGCCGAAGCAGCGCGGCCGGCGCACCGCCGCCGCGACCCCACCGCTGCGCGAGCTGGGCGAGGACGCCTCGACGGGCAAGAAGATGGTGATCAAGGACGGCCGGTTCGGCCCCTACGTCACGGACGGCGAGACCAACGCCTCGCTCCGCAAGGGCGACTCGGTCGAGGAGATCACGGACGAGCGCGCCTCCGAGCTGCTCGCCGAGCGCCGCGCCAAGGCCCCGGCCAAGAAGAAGGCGCCGGCCCGCAAGCCGGCCGCGAAGAAGGCCCCGGCGAAGAAGGCCCCGGCCAAGTGATCCGGTGAGCGGCGACAGTCGCTCCCGCGGCTATCGCCACTCGCGACCACCGGCTGCACGAACGGCACTTTCGCTCACTAGGACTGAGCGAGAGTGCCGTTCGTGCGTTCCCGGTCCTTCTGCACGAGCGGCGCTGTCGCTCACTAGATGTGAGCGAGAGTGCCGTTCGCTCAGGTCAGCAGGGCCTTCACGGCGGCGGAGAGGCGCTTGCCGTCGGCGCGGCCCTGCGCAGCGGCCTGGGCCTTCTTCATGACCTGCCCCATCTGCCGGGGGCCGGGCTTCTCGCCGGTCTCGGCCTCGACGTCGGTCACGGCCTGCTGCGCGAGGGCGGCCAGCTCGTCGTCGCCCAGCTGCTGCGGCAGGTAGCGGGCCAGGACCTCGCCCTCGGCCTTCTCCTGCGCGGCGAGCTCCTCGCGGCCGGCGGCGGAGAACGCCTCGGCGGACTCGGCCCGCTTCTTGGCCTCCTTGCGGATCACGCCGAGCACCTCGTCGTCGGAGAGCTCCCGGTGCGCCTCGCCGGCGACCTCGGCGTTGCCGATCGCGGTCAGGGTCATCCGCAGGGTGCCCTTCACCAGCTCGTCGCGGGACTTCATCGCCGCGGTCAGGTCCTTCCGCAGCTGCTCCTTGAGGGTGCTCACGGGCGTGCACGCTAGTCGAACGGGGAGGGTCCGTACCCTGGGACACGTGAACAGCCTCGCCCGCCTGGCCATCGGCGCCGTGACCACCGGAGCCGCGGGGATCGCCTACGCGGCCGGGTACGAGCGACGTCGGTGGACGCTGCGCGAGGCCACCGTGCCGGTCCTGCCCGAGGGCAGCCGGCCGCTGCGGATCCTGCACGTCTCGGACCTGCACCTCACGCCGGGCCAGGAGAGCAAGAAGCGGTGGGTCGCCGAGCTCGCCGCGCTGGAGCCGGACCTCGTCGTGGACACCGGGGACAACCTGGCGCACCCGCGGGCCGTGCCGGGCGTGCTGGCCGCGCTCGGGCCGCTGCTGGAGAAGCCGGGCCTGTTCGTGTTCGGCAGCAACGACTACTTCGGTCCCACCCCCAAGAACCCCGCCCGCTACCTGCGCAGCTCGGACCGCCGGATCCACGGCGAGCCGCTGCCGTGGCGGGACCTGCGGGCGGCGTTCGTCGAGCGCGGTTGGCAGGACGCGACGCACCAGCGGCTGTTCCTCGACGTCGACCGCCGCCGGATCGGCGTCGTCGGGGTCGACGACCCGCACCTGTCGCTGGACCGCTACGACAGCGTCTCCGGCCCGATGACGGCCGATCTGCGGCTCGGGCTGACCCACTCCCCCGAGCCGCGGGTGCTCGACGGCATGGCGGCCGACGGCGTCGACCTCGTCCTGGCCGGCCACACGCACGGCGGGCAGCTTCGCCTGCCCGGGTACGGCGCGCTCGTCACCAACTGCGGGATCGACCGCTCGCGCGCCCGCGGCGCCTCCCGCTGGGGCGCCCACACCTGGCTGCACGTCTCGGCGGGGATGGGCACCTCGCCCTACGCGCCGGTGCGCTTCGCGTGCCCGCCGGAGGCGAGCCTGCTGACCCTCGTGCCCCGCCCGGCCGCCGCCGACGCCGCAAGGGCCACCCCCGCGCAGGCCGCCGGAACGGTCGGGTAGAGTTCACCACGGCTCGGCGGGAAGCCGCGGGCCCTCGGGGTGTGGCGCAGCTTGGTAGCGCGCTTCGTTCGGGACGAAGAGGTCGCAGGTTCAAATCCTGTCACCCCGACCAGAATTCGAAGGCCCAGGTCGACAGACCTGGGCCTTCGTCGTTCCCGCGGCTCTCCGGTCGCCGGACGAGGTACCGGTCGACCTCGTGCAGCGGAAATGCCCTCGGCATCCGCGCTCGCGTCCGGCATCGTCGGGGCCGATGGCGAACAAGGTGGACCTGAAGCGGGAGCTGCCGTGCTACACGGCCACGCGCGACTCGCCGGAGATCGTGGACGTGCCGGATCTCCGGTACCTGATGATCGACGGCCACGGCGACCCGAACACGCCGGTGTACGAGGCCGCGGTCGCGGCGCTCTATCCCCTCGCCTACGCGCTCAAGTTCGCCAGCAAGAAGGATCTCGGTCGCGACCACGTCGTCATGCCGCTCGAAGGCCTCTGGTGGGCCGACGAGATGGACCTGTTCACGACGGTCCGGGACAAGTCCCGCTGGCACTGGACCCTCATGATCATGGTCCCGGACTGGATCACGGGTGAGATGTTCGACGCGGCCGTCGCACGGGTGCGCGCGAAGGAGCCACCCGCGCGGCTGGACGAGGTCCGCATGGAGACCCTGGCCGAGGGACGCTGCGTCCAGGCGCTCCACGTCGGTGCGTACGACGACGAAGCGGAGCTGTTGCGGCACATGCACCACGAGTTCATTCCGCAGCACGGCCTGACCATGGTCGGCAGGCACCACGAGATCTACCTGAGCGACCCGCGGCGCGCCGCCCCGTCGAAGCTCCGGACGATCCTCCGCCAGCCGGTGGCCGAGGCCTCCTGACCGACCGTGGTCTCTCCGCAACCACGAGGAGAGGCGCAGATGGGCGACGACGTGATGGCCCGGGTGACCGCCGCCGTGCAGCGTGGGCAGGCCGGCGATCGAGAGACCGCCCGGCGGCAGTTGGAGGCGGCGTGGGCGGAGGTCGAGCAGGCCGGAGGTGACGACTTCCACCGCTGCGTGATCGCGCACTTCCTGGCCGACCTGCAGAAGGACGACCGCGACGAGCTGATGTGGGACGAGCGCGCTCTGGCCGCGGTCGACGGCGTGACCGACGAGCGGGCGCAGCAGTTCGACCGGTCGTTGCAGGTTCGGAGCTTCCTGCCGTCGCTGTACCTGAGCGTCGCCGACGACCACCGCCGGCTCGGTGACGCGGCCCGCGCCGGCGAGCTGCTCGAGAAGGCGCGAGCCACGTCCGACGCGCTGGGCGACGACGCCTACGGCGAGCTGGTCAGGGGCGCTCTGGAGAAGATCGACCGGGCACTGGCCGAGGGCTCCACCGAGCGACTGCCGAGCACCTGACTTCGCGCGCTCGGCCGCCGCGTCTCGTCAGCAATGAGGACGGCCCGGGCGGAGCATCCTCCGCCCGGGCCGTCCCGCCCCGCAGCCCCTCGTGCCCGGTCAGCCCAGCGCGTCGGCGGGGGTGAACTTCTCGCGGTGGATGTGGCGGGGGGCCATGCGGCGGCGTTTGAAGGCCTTCACCCCTGCCTCCACCATCGCGGGCGGGCCGCAGAGCCAGCCCGACCAGCCCCTGGCGGTGGGGATGTCCTCGACGAAGGCGTCCGTCGGGAACCCCGAGCGGTGCTCCGGCGTCGGCTCGTCCGACAGCACCGGCACGAAGCGGAACCCGGGGTACTGCTCCCCGAGCTCGGCGAAGCGGTCGAGATCGTAGAGGTCCGCCGCACCCCGCACGCCGTGGTAGAGCACCACCTCGCGCGAGGGGTGCCGGGCCAGCGCGGTGCGGGCGATCCCGATCAGGGGGGCGAGGCCGGTGCCGCCACCGATGAGGACCATCGGGCCGCCGTCGTCGTCGGACTCGGGCGGGAGGTGGAAGTCGCCGAGCGGGCCGACGGCCCGGACCTCGTCGCCGACGGCGACGCCGTCGAACAGCCAGCCCTCGGTCGCCACCCCGCCCGGCACCCGCCGGACGTGCAGCTCGAGCACCTTGTCCTCGTCGGCCGTGTTGGCCAGCGAGTACTGCCGCCGCGCCCCCGACCCCGGCACGACCAGCTCGACGTACTGCCCCGCCGAGAAGGCCAGCGGCTCGGGCAGCCCCAGCAGGATCCGGCGCGTGTCGCGGGCGATGTCCGCGACCTCCAGCACCGTCGCCGCGAGATCGCGCAGCGGGTGGGTGGTCCGGGCCGAGCCGGCCCCGCCCACCTCGACGTCGGACAGCGGGCGCGCCTGGCACGCCAGGGCCATGCCCGCCGCCCGCTCCTCCGCGGTCAGGGTGTCGGACGGGGAGTCGCGGTGGTCGACCTCCCCGCCGACGACCTGCAGCTTGCAGGTGCCGCAGGTCCCCTGGTTGCAGGAGTTCGGCATCCACAGCCCGGCGCGCAGGCAGGCGTCGAGCAGGCTCTGGTCGGCGGCGCACTCGACCCGGCGACCGCCGACGGTCACCGCGAAGCCCATCTCAGACCTCCCAGGTGACGTGCAGGCTCGTCGGTCCGCGGAAGCCCCAGCCCCAGAACTCGACGCCCTCGCGGGTGTCGCGCTCGAGGTTCGGGATCGCCTCGAACAGCTCCTCCAGCGCGATCCGCATGACGTGGTTCGCGAAGTAGATGCCGGCGCACGCGTGGCTGCCGGCGCCGAAGGCGAGGTGCGGCAGCGGCGGACGGTGGAGGTCGTAGGTCGACGGCGCGTCGTACACGCCGGTGTCGTGGTTGGCCGACCCGTAGGACAGCATCACCGGCGTGCCGGCGGGGATGTCGACGCCCGCGACGGTGACGTCCGTGGTGGAGATGCGTGCCGTGGCCGACCAGATCGGCGAGGTCCAGCGCATGCCCTCGGAGATCGCCCGCGGGATCAGGACCGGGTCGTCGACGACCTCCTCCATCTGCTCGGGCCGGCTGAACAGGCCGACGAGCGTGGAGGCCATGCCGTGGCCAGGCTCCTGCATCGCGCCGAGCAGGTAGACGTAGATCGTCGGGTAGATGTACTCGCGGTCGCGGGTCTGCCCTGGCGGCATGCCGTCGTGCAGCCAGTGCGAGATCGCGCTGTCGTCCGGCTCGACGATCCACTTGTCGATCAGCGGGTCGACGACCGCGCGGATCTCGGCCTTCGCCTCGTCGCCCTCGCGGAAGCCCTCGGGGTTGGCGAACTCGCCGTCCTCGGTCATGGCGGCGTTGGTGAAGGAGCGGTTGAGCTTGGCGAACCACTCGCGGAGCGTGTCGGAGTCGACCGACTGCAGGCCGAGGAGGTCGCCGAGCGAGCGCACGCTGACCGGCTCGCAGTACTGCGAGACGAGCTCGGCGTGCCCGTCGTTCTCGAACTGCTCGAGGTAGCGGCGGGCGATGGGGCGGACCAGTTCGTCGATCCAGCGGTCGACCTCGACGGGCTGCAGCGCCGGCTCGACCATCGACCGCAGGTCCGCGTGGATGTCGCCGTTGACGCCGATGATCGCGGGGTGCCCGAAGGTCCGCCCGCCGGCCGGGGTGATCACGCCCTCGAAGTCGGGGCTGGTCGCCACCTCGCGGCAGACCTCGGCGGTGGAGGCGACGTACGACCCGAGCACCGGGACGTAGGCCAGCGGGGCCTCGGCCCGCAGCCGCTCGTAGGTCTTGTACGGGTTGCGCTCGAGCTCGGTCATGGTGACGTCGTCGAGCCAGGACAGATCGGGCTTCTCGGTGGTCGTCATCGACCGTCTCCTCCCACAGCGGTGTCCGGGATGGCGTGTCCGGGATGGGACGCGAAGGTAGGCAGCGACGACGGCCGCGGCGACACGCGTCGCGCGGCGCCGGTACGGATCGCGCGGCGAGTTCGTGAGGTCACTCTCGGGTAGGCTCACCTGCATGTCCGCACGGCGCCGTGCAGCTCCCCGGGACTGGGACCAGGCCTCCCGTGCCGTGGCGCAGGCGTACTTCCCGCACGAGCTGACGTTGCTCGGCGGGGGCCGGGAGCCGCGCCTCACGCTGCGCACGCTCGATCTCGGCGCCGTGCTCGTCGGGCACGTCGGCTGGGGGGCGGACGTCCGGATCGAGTGCGACTACCCGGGCTCCTACGAGATCAACCTGCCGTTGACCGGGCACCTGGAGAGCCGCGGGCGGCACGGGCCCGTGGTCTCGCTGCCCGGCCAGGCCACGGTCTTCCGCGCCGACACGCCGTCGCTGATCAGCCACTGGGACGGCACCTGCACCGTGCTCGGGGTGAAGTTCGACCAGGCCTGGCTCGACCGCGAGGCCGAGCGGGTGCTGGGCGACGACCGCGTGACGGTCCGCAGCCTGCTGCCGGACCAGCTGGACCTGGCCGCGGGCCCGGGGCGGGCGTGGCGCCAGCTCGTCGGGAGCATGGCCGCCCACCTGCACGATCCCGATCTCTTCGGCGGCTGCGGTCCGGTGAAGGACCAGTTGGCCGGGGCGATCGCCGCCGGGTTCCTGCTGGCCAGCTGCCCCGGTGCCGGGGACGGGGCGCCGGCGCGGCCGCGGATCGTCGCGCGCGTGGTCGACCGGCTGCACGACGACCCGGGGCGGGCCTGGACCGCGGGCGACATGGCGGCGGTGGCCGGCACGAGCGTGCGGCGGCTGCAGGAGGGCTTCCGGGAGTGGGTCGGGTGCACGCCGACCGAGTACCTGTGCGGGATCCGCCTGCAGCGCGCCCGGGCCGACCTGCTCGCCGATCCCGCGCTCACCACCAGCGAGGCGGCCGCGCGGTGGGGTTTCTCCAGCGCGAGCCGCTTCGCCGCCGCCTACCGCCGCCGCTACGGCCACCCGCCCTCGCAGGCCCGCGGCTAGGCTAGGCCCCCTGGAGGTCCCCGGTCTCCAGCAGCGTCTTCAGATCCGCCAGCAGCCGCGGCCAACCCTGCCCCACCATCTCGACGACCCGGCTGCCGGGCTCGAAGTCCGAGTGCACGACCGTCAGCCGGACGACGTCGCCCTCCGGGTCGATCTCGAAGGTCACCCGCGAGCGGCGCTCGCCGGCGATGCGGGCGCGGGTCTCCTCGTCGATCCCGGCGGCCGCGGCCCACTCCGGGGTGAAGGTGTGCCAGGTGTAGGCGAGCCGGCGCGGCGGGTCCGCCTCCAGCACCACCTGCTCGGGGTCGACGGTCTCGCGGCCGTTCTCCTCCCACACCATCGGCGCCCCCTTCCGCCACTCGGTGCGGAACGCCACGCCCCAGTACCGGCGGGTGAAGGCGGGATCGGTGAGCGCCTCCCACAGGCGCTCCGGGGTGGTGCGGACGTAGGTCGTGTACGTGAACTCGGTCGGTGACACGGGTGCTCCCTCCAGCGCCGCGCGGAGGTCGGCGACGGCCCGGACGCGCTCCCGGGCGTACCGGCCGATCCAGCGCTCGGCGATCAGGTCGATGGGTGCGGCGTCGAGATGGTGCAGCTTCTCCCGTCCCCGGCGCCGGGTCGTGACGAGACCGGCGGCCTCCAGCACCGCGAGGTGCTTGGTCACCGCCTGCCGGGTCATGTCGAGCCCCGCGGACAGCTCGCGCAGCGTCTGCCCGTTGCGCAGCCGCAGCCGGTCCAGGAGCGCGCGGCGGTGCGGATCGGCGAGCGCGCGGAACACCTCGTCCATCTCGCACCTCCCTCGGGCAACCCGACGGTTGCCTTTATAGGCAACCGATGAGTTGCCTGTCAAGGGGCGGTATCAGGAGCGCGCCGCACCCGCTCGGCTCCGGCAAGGAGGGGAGTGACGATGGCCGACATCCGGTACGGGCACCACACCGCGGAGATCGACGGGGACTTCGTGGTCTTCGTGATCGGGGCGCGTCTGTCGCTGCGCCACCCGATCCGCACGTTCCTCGACCTCGGCGGGCGCCGGGGCATGGGGGCGATGCTGAAGGAGCTCAGCCGCGACCCCGGGAAGGGCCTGCTCGGCTACCAGACGGCGGGGCTGCTGATCGTGCAGTACTGGCGCTCGTTCGAGCACCTGGAGGCCTTCGCGCGCGATCCCGGGGACCTGCACCGGGCGGCCTGGCTGAACTACTACCGGCGCGCCACCCGGCACGAGGGCGCCGGGATCTGGCACGAGACCTACCTGGTCCGCGCCGGCGAGTACGAGGCGATCTACCACAACATGCCACCGCACGGCCTGGCCACGGCGGGGCGGATGGTGCCGCTGAAGGAGTCCTCGACGGCCCGGCTGCGGCTACGCCGGGCCGCCGCGAGCTGACCGGGAACCCACGACGGGGGCGGGCCGCACCGGCCCGGCCCCCTGTCGTCGGCGAGGGACGTCAGCCCTTCTCGGACAGCTCCTTCTCGTACTTCGCGGTCATGTGGTCGACGGCGGCGAGCTGGGTCGCGGCGTGCGCCTCGCGAGTGTCGAGGGCGCGCTGCTTCGCGGCGAGCGTGCTCTCGGCCTGGCCCTGGAAGTGCGGGAACACCTGCTGGGCGATGAGCTCGTAGGAGCGCTTGGTGGCCTCCGGGTTCGCCCAGTCGTGCCCCAGGAGCAGCATGCAGCCGAAGCCGCCGTTGCTCTGGTCCCACAGCCGCTGGACCTGGGCGCGGGCGTCCTCGACCGTGCCGATCGCGCCGATCCCGGCCTCGTTGATGAAGTCAATCATGCCCTTGATGTCCGTCGAGTCGCCGACGTCCATCTGCGGGAAGGCGGCGACCTTCTGGAAGTAGTTGAACCAGGGCACGATGCCGAACTCCACGTCCCGGTACGCCTGCTCCTTGGTCTCGGCGATGTGCATCAGCCCGACCAGGCGCCAGCCCGAGCGGTTCGGGGTCGGCTGGCCGAAGTGCGCGGCCCGCTCCTCGACGACGCCCCAGTGGTGGGCCAGGGCGTCGAAGCCGTCCTGGGTGAGGGTGGCGCCGATCGACAGCAGGCCGGCGCCGTAGCGGCCGGCGAGTCGCGGGCCGGTGGGCGAGGCGACCGCGGCGACAGCGATGTCGAAGCACGGGTCGGTGAAGGGCCGCAGCTGGAGCTGGGCGTCGATCAGGTTGTGCGTCTTGGTCTGCTGCGTCACGGACTCGCCGCGCAGCAGCCGCACGATGATGTCGAGGTTGACGTCGAGCAGCTCGCGCGTGTCGGTCGGGTTCAGCCCGATCATCGCGGAGTCGGTCGGCAGCGAGCCCGGACCGACGCCCAGCATCGTCCGGCCGCGGGTCAGGTGGTCGAGCATGACCATGCGGTCCGCCACCCACAGCGGGTTGTGGTAGGCGATCGAGGTCACGCCCGTGCCCAGCTTGATGTTGCGGGTGCGCTCGGCCGCGGCCGCGATGAAGATCTCCGGCGAGGCGATGATCTCGCTGCCCGCCGAGTGGTGCTCGCCGATCCAGGCCTCGTCGTAGCCCAACCGGTCCAGGTGCGTGACGAAGTCGAGGTCGCGCTGCAGGGCGAGCGTCGGGTTCTGCCCGGGCACGTGGAAGGGGGCGAGGAAGGTGCCGAACCGCAGTCGGGTCACGGGGATGCTCCTGATCGTCGTCGATCCTCACTGCTCGCACCGCGCAGGTGGCGCGGGGAGGGGCACCGTCGATCGTGCGACGCGTCACGCGGGGCGCCGTGTCCGAAAACCGGACACCCCGCATCACGCAGGAGACGACACCCGGGCGAGGGACGGCGTGCCGAACCTCGGCGCGGAGCGTGACCACGGAGTGACCGACACGATGGACACCCGTCCCAGACGGGTGTCTTGATCGTCTACTACTGTCGCCGCCCATGGGACATCGCGAGGACCTGCTGGACGGCGCCGCCGACTGCCTGTACGAGAAGGGCTTCGGCCGGACGACCGCGCGGGACGTCGTCGCCGTCTCCGGCACCAACCTCGCCTCCATCGGCTACCACTTCGGCTCGAAGGAGGCCCTGCTCACCGAGGCCGCGGTGCGCAGCGCCGCGGAGTGGGCGGAGGCCCTCGACGGCGCGTTCGCCGAGGTCGACCCGACCGCGTCGCCGGAGGAGCGGGTCGCGCAGACCTGGACCGCCGTGGTCGACCTGTTCACCCGTGAGCGACGGCTGTGGGTCACCTACGTGGAGTCGCTCGCCGAGTCCGCGCGCTCGCCCCGGTTGCACGACGCGCTGGTGGGCGCACAGCGCCGGACCCGCGAGGAGCTGGCCTCGATGTTCCACGCCCTGCCGGAGGACGCGGCGGAGGCCGACCACCGCGCCCGCGTGCTCGGCGGCTTCTACCAGGCCCTGCTCACCGGGCTGATGGTGCAGTGGGTCGTGGACCCGGAGGACGCCCCGTCCGGCGCCGACGTCGCCGAGGCGATCGGAATGCTCGTCGGCTCCCCCGAGCTGGCCGCGCACTGACCCTGCCATCGGCCGGTTCAGGCGCCGGGCCGCGGCCGCCCGATCCCGAACGCGTAGAGCACCCCGAGCGCGGCGAGCGGCGGCAGCCCGGTCCACAGGAACCACGGGTAGAGCAGCTCGCCGGTGGTGATCGAGACGATCCCCCACGCCACCAGGTTCACCACCGCGATCGTGGTGAAGATGATCGTGAGGACCCGCATCGCCGTGCCGCCGCCGGTGTCGGAGAAGACCCGCCGCCGGGCACCCGGCTCGGGCAGCCGGGCCGGGACCGCCGGCAGGTCCCGGACCAGCCGGTCCAGCTCCCCGCGGGTCCTCGCCTCCCACACGTCCCGGGAGCGGGTGTCGTACTCGCCCAGGTCCAGCAGGCCCTCGCCCTGCGCCCACTGCAGGTGCCGCGCGGCCCGGGCACGGTCGGCGTCGGAGACACGCATGTCCTCAGGGCGCACGGGCTCGCTCACGCCTCCATGCTGCCCGTCCGGGCGGTGTGACGGATCAGGGATCGCCCGGATGCGCGGCGCGATCCATGCTGTGCGCATGACGGGCCCCACCTCCCCGGACCCCCGCCCCGCCACCCGCTCCGCCGGCACCCGCTCCCCGACGACCGCTGCCTTCGACCACCTTCCCCGACCCGACGCCGTCGCCGCCCTGCTCGCGGTCTGCTCCTCCCCCGCGTGGGCCGAGGCCGTGGTCGACGGCCGGCCCTACGACGAGCTCGACGCCCTCCTCGCCGCCGCCGACGCCGAGCTGGACCGGCTCGACGCGGGCGGGATCTCCGACGCCCTGGCCGGGCACCCGCGCATCGGCGAGCGGGCGATCCACTCGGCCACCTCCGCCCGTGAGCAGGCCGGGATGTCCGCGGCCCCGGACGAGGTCCGCGCCGCCGTGGCCGAGGGCAACGCCGAGTACGAGCGCCGCTTCGGGCACGTCTACCTCGTGTGCGCCTCCGGCCGCAGCGCCGACGAGCTGCTGGCCGTGCTGCGCGAGCGGCTGGGCAACACCCCCGAGGAGGAGGCCCGGCGCACCCGCGCCGAGCTGGCCGCGATCAACCGCCTGCGGCTCACCGGGCTCATCGTGCAGGATCGGTGAGGTGAGTACGGCAGTCCCGGGCCACCCCGCCGCGCCCGTTCCCGAACGGCTCTTCGACGACGAGCGCGAGCAGCGCTGGCGCGCCCGCTTCACCGCGGTCCGCATGTCCCGGCCCGCCTGGGCGCTCGACGCGCCGGACCGCAGCGTGTACTCGTCGAACGCCAGCGGCACCACCCAGGTGCACACCTGGGACCGGGCGACGGGCCTGCACCGGCAGGTCACCGACCGGCCCGCCGGCACCCACTTCGCCACCCTCCCGCCGGACGGCGAGCACGTCTGGTGGTTCGCCGACACGGACGGCGACGAGTTCGGCCACTGGGTCGCCGAGCCGTTCGCGGGGCTGCCCGCCGGGGACGAGCCCGCGAACCCGTTGCCGGGCGTCGAGGACGGCTACCCCGCGGGCCTCGACATCGGCCGGGAGCTCGTCGTCGTCGGCACCTCGACGGACGACGGGACCAGCATCTGGCTGCACCGCCGCGGCTCCACCGAACCCGCGACCCGGATCTACCACCACGCCGAGGACGCCGGCGTCGGCGGCCTCTCCGAGGACGAGACCCTGGTCGCGATCAGCCACTCCGAGCACGGCGACTCCCGACACCCCGCCCTGCGCGTCACGACCGTCGACGGCGGGCTCGTCGCCGAGAAGTCGGACGGGCCGGGCAAGGGCCTGAGCCCGATCGCCTTCGCACCGGTGCGCGGCGACCAGCGGCTGCTGGTGGGCCACGAGCGCCGCGGCCGCGAGGAGCTGCTGATCTGGGACGTCGTCGCGGACACCGAGACCGAGCTCGACCTGGGCCTGCCCGGCGAGGTCGACGCGGACTTCTACCCCGACGCCTCGGCGCTGCTGGTCTGGCACACCCACGCCGCCCGCACCCGGCTGCACCGCTACGACCTGGCCACCGGCGAGCTGACCGAGCTCCCGACCGCGCCGGGCTGCATCGGGTCGGCCGACGTCCGGCCCGACGGGACGGTGGAGTACTCGAGCTCCTCGGCCGCCACGCCGTCGGCCGTGCGGGCGCTGCACCCGGACGGCACGGACCGGCGCCTGCTCACCCCGCCCGGGGAGCCCGCGCCGGACTCCGTCGCGGTCGAGGACCTGTGGGTGGACGGGCCGGGCGGGAAGGTCCACGCCCTCGTCGCCCGACCGGCCGGAGAGGGCCCCTTCCCCGCGGTGTTCGCGCTGCACGGCGGCCCGCACGCCGCGGACGAGGACCGCTTCTCCGCCGCCCGCGCGGCGTGGGTCGACGCCGGATTCGCCGTCGTCGAGGTCAACTACCGCGGCTCGACGGGCTACGGCTCGGCCTGGCGGGACGCGATCGAGGGCAGGCCGGGCCTGACCGAGCTGGAGGACGTCGCCGCGGTGCACGACGCCGTCGTCGCCGCCGGGCTGGCCGATCCCGCCCGCACGGTGGTCGAGGGCTGGTCGTGGGGCGGCTACCTGGCGTTGCTGGCCGCGGGCACGCAGCCCGAGCGGTGGGCCGCCGCGCTCGCCGGGGTGCCGGTCGCGGACTACCTCGCCGCGTACGCGGACGAGATGGAGCAGCTGCGCGCCTTCGACCGCGCCCTGTTCGGGGGATCACCCGAGGAGGTGCCGGAGCGCTACCGGCAGGCGTCGCCGCTGACCTACGTCGGCGAGGTGCGCGCCCCGGTGCTGGTGCTGGCCGGGGAGAACGACCCGCGCTGCCCGATCCGGCAGATCGACAACTACCTCGACGCGCTGCGCGAGCGCGGTGACCTGCCCTACGAGGTCGCGCGGTTCGACGCCGGGCACGGCTCGCTCGTCGTCGCCGAGACGCTGCGGCACGTGGCCACCGAGATCGACTTCGCGCGGCGGGCGCTGGAGAGGATCACAGTCGCGCGCACCTAGGCGTCACGCCCGTGTAGCGAACCCGTAATGCGTCGCCGCCACGATGGGGTCGATTCGGCAAGGAGGCGGTCACGGTGGCGCTATGGCGCGTGCACGTGGAGCTGGAGGATCGACCCGGCCGGCTCGGCGAGCTGGCCACCGCGGTCGGCCGCTCCGGGTGCAACATCCTCTCGCTGCACGTGGTGGGGGAACCGGCCGACGACGGGTCGGTCACGGACGAGCTGCTGGTCAAGATCCCGGACGGGATCGAACCGGCGAGCATGGTCGCCGCGGTGGAGCAGGCCGGGATCCCGTGCACCCTGCTCGTGCGGGCGGACGCGACGGAGCTCGCGGACACCGCCACCACCGCGCTCGCCCTGGCCCGGATGGTCGCGGCCGATCCGGGCAGCGCGCCCCAGGCCGTCGCCACGCTGCTGCGGGCGCGGATCGTGGAGCCCGGTGCGCCGGTCCGCGGCGGGCACGTGCACACGCTCCGGGTCGGCACCTCGCAGGTGCACCTGGGCCGCTCCTGGCCCTTCACCGCCACCGAGCTGTCCCGGGCCGCCGCGCTGCTCGAGCTCGCGGCCCAGCTCTCCCTCAGCGGGGCACCGTCGCGGATGATCACGCAGCTGGACCCGATCCTGCTGCTGGTCGACGGTTCGGAGGTCCGGGTGCGCACCGCCACCCCGACGGACCTCCCGCTGGTCGCGGCCCTGCACGCCCGCTGCTCGCCGGAGACGCGCAGCGCCCGGTTCCTCTCCTCCTCCCCGCGGCTGGACCCGGACGAGCTGGACACGCTCGTCGGGGCGCCGCACACGGTCTTCGGGCGCGGGGCGCAGCGCACGGTCCTCGCGCTCACCACGGACGGCGGCAGCGCGGTCGGGATGGTCAACGTCGAGCGCACGGCCGCCGCCGCGGCCTCCTTCGCCGTGGTCGTGGAGGACGCCTGGCAGGAGCGCGGGCTGGGCACCGCGCTGGTGCGCCGCGCCGCGGAGGTGGCCGTGGAGCAGGGCAGCGAGGAGCTGGTGGCGACCACGCACACGCAGAACATGCGGGTGGTCAAGCTGCTGCGCCGGGCCGGCCTGCGCCCGACCGCGGAGATCACCGGCGGGATGTTGCACGTCCGGGCCCCGCTCAGCCCGGTCGTCACCCGCGTCGGCTAGCCGTGAGCGGCAACTGCCGCTCCAGGGCAGTTGCCACGCACGTCCGTCAGAGCAGGTCGAGGACCTTCTCCGGCGGACGACCGACCACGGCCCGGTCCCCGACGACGACGATCGGCCGCTCGATCAGGATCGGGTACGCGGCCAGGGCGTCGATCAGGGTGTCCCGGTCCGCGTCGGCGAGCCCGAGCTCCTTGTAGAGCTTCTCGCCGGTCCGCACGATCGCCCGCGGGTCGTCCGTGCCCAGCTGCGCCAGCACGCGTTCCAGGGCGGCCCGGTCGGGCGCGTCGTCGAGGTAGCGCACGACGGCCGGGTCCACGCCGCGCTCGGTGAGCAGCGCCAGCGCACCGCGGCTCTTCGAGCAGCGCGGGTTGTGCCAGATCGTCACGGGGTCCTGAGGCCCGGCATCGGTCATGCGCCGAGCCTAGATTGGCGCCCATGACGCCTCCCACCACCGGCGTGCTGGTCTTCGACGGCCGCTGCGGCTTCTGCACCCGCACGGTCGGCTGGCTGCGCCTGCTCGACCGGGACGCGCGGATCACCACGCTCCCCTACCAGCAGGCGGGGGCCCCGGAACGGGCCGGCGCGACGACCGCGGCCTGCGCCGACCGGGTCCACTTCGCCGCCGACGGGCGGACGGTCACGGGGGCGGCGGCGGTCAACGCGGCGCTGGCGGTCGCGCTGCGCACGGACCTGCCCGAGCGGCTCTACTCCCGGACCGCCCCGGTGCAGGACCGCGTGTACGGGTGGATCGCGCGGCACCGCGGCCGGCTCCCGGGCACCACGCCCTGGTGCGAGCGCCATCCCGAGGTGTGCGGGCCCTGACGCGGGTCAGCCCCCGCACCCCGGGAGGAGGTGCGGGGGCCGACCGCCGTGGTGGGAACCGCGCCCGTACGTCCACTCGACCACGTCTTCTGGACACAGTCAAGTTTCCGACCCGGCCCGGGATCCGTCGCACCACCTGAAGCCACGCTGAGTAAGCGAACCGGTGGCGGCCGGTGCTCGGGCAGACTGGTCCGCGATGAGCGAGCCGAGCGAGTCCCCGACCCCGCACCGCTCCGGCGGGTCGCGGTGAGCGCGCCCCCGGGGCCCCACCCGCCCGCCGTCCCCGCTGCCCGCAAGCGCTCCGGCCCGCCGCCTCCGCGCATCCCCGAGCCCGGTCACGGCGGCGGTCGCCGGGCCCGGCGCGGCTCGGGCGGGCGGATCGTCGGCGCGGTCCTGCTCGCGCTCGCCGCGTCCGTCTTCACCGTGCCGGACCTGTGGTTCGGACTCGACCGGTGGAGCCCGTTCACCCAGATCGTCGCGTTCCGGGCGATCCTGCTGGTGGCCGTGACCGTCGTCGCGCTCGCGCTGGTGCTGGTCACGTTCGGGATGCGCCGTGCCTGGCCGTTCCCGCTGGCCATGCTGGTCGTGGTCGCCGTCACGGCGTCGACGATGGTGCCCCGGCTCTCCGCCGACCCGCTCCCGACGGCGGGCACCCCGGTGAAGGTGCTGTCCTTCAACGTCTACACGGGCGACGCGGACGTGCGCGCCCTCGCCGACGTGATCCGTCGCGAGCGGCCGGACCTGATCGCCCTGCCCGAGGCCGGGGAGCGCTACCGGCAGAAGCTCGCGCCGCTCGTCGAGGACCTCGGCTACCGCACGGAGGCGTCCGTCGACCGCCGCTCGCAGGACGTCAACGGTGTGGTCGCGGCGGTGTCGCCGCGGTTCGGCGACGTGACCTTCGACGTCGGCCGGATCACGCCGGACTCGCCCTTCCCGTACGTCCGGGTCTCCGGCGGGGAGATGGGCGACCTGACCTTCGTCGCCTTCCACTCGGTCGCGCCCACCGCGGGCTCGGTCGCCCAGTGGCGGCAGGACCTCGGCGGCGTGGCGCAGTGGTGCTCGGCGGCCTCGCCCGCGATCGTGGCCGGCGACTTCAACGCGACGCTCGACCACTCCGTCCTGCGCGAGGCGACCGCGAACTGCGGCGACGCCGCCTCGCAGCGCGGCTCGGCGCTCACCGCGACCTGGCCCGCCTCGCTCCCGCGCTGGCTGGGCACGGAGATCGACCACGTGTTCGCCAACCGGGGCGCGACGGCCGAGTCCTTCGAGGTGCTGGACCTGCCCGGCAGTGACCACCGGGCGGTCCTCACGACGTTGCGGCTGACCTGACCTCGGCCGCATCGTCGCCGACGAACACCTCGTCGAGTACGAACTGCTCGATGTCGAGCACGAACCCCCGGACCCGCGTCTCCGGGTGCAGGAACGGGTCGTGCCGCAACTGTGCGATTCCCCGCGCGACGCTCTGCGCCACGTCCTTGAACGCGAAGGTGCGCCACGACGGGCGCATCCCCGTCTCCTCGGCGAGCTCCTCGGTGAACTCCTCGTCGGAGAAGGTGTTGAGGCCGCAACCGCTGTGCTGGACGAGCAGCACGTCGCGGGTGTGCAGTTTGCGCTGGCTGATGGTCAGCGAGCGGATGACGTCGTCGGTGACGACGCCACCGGCGTTCCGCAGCACGTGCACCTCGCCGAGCTTCAGCCCGAACAGGGCGAACACGTCGATGCGCGAGTCCATGCAGGTGACCACCGCCGTGTGCAGGGCTGGCGGAACCGCCAGGCCCTCCGCGTTGGCCTTCGCCAGGCGCCCGCCACCGGCTTCGTACCGCGTCAGCAGCTCGTCGTAGCTCACGGCGCCAATACTCTCGGACGGACCGGGCCACCGGCAGGTCGGGACGGCCCCATGGGGCGCATCTCACGCTCCGGACGGACGAACGGCACCCTCGCTCACTAGATGTGAGCGAGAGTGCCGTTCGTTCAGTGGATCAGCCAGGGATCAGACCTGGTCGGCGATGGTCTCCGCGATCTCGTAGGTGTTCAGCGCGGCGCCCTTGCGCAGGTTGTCGCCGCAGACGAACAGCTCGAGGGTGTTCGGGAAGTCCAGCGCCTGCCGGACCCGGCCGACGTGCGTCGGGTCCTGCCCGACGACGGCGGCGGGCGTGGGCCACACGCCGGCGGCCGGGTCGTCCTCGAGCACGATCGTGGGCTGCGTGGACAGCACCTTGTGCGCCGCCTCGACGGTGACCTCGCGGGAGAAGGTGGCGTGCACCGCCAGCGCGTGGGTGGTGATCACCGGCACGCGCACGCAGGTCGCCGACACCCGCAGGTCCGGGATGCCCAGGATCTTGCGGGACTCGTTGCGGACCTTCAGCTCCTCGGACGACCAGCCGTCGTCCTTGAGCGAGCCGGCCCACGGGACCACGTTCAGCGCCAGCGGCGCGGGGAAGGGCGAGTCGCCGAGGTCCGCGACCGCGGCGGCCACGTCCCCGGCCTTCTTGCCGACGTCCTTTCCCGCCACCGCGGACAGCTCGGCCTGCAGCCGGTCGATACCGGGCTGCCCGGCGCCCGACGCCGCCTGGTATGAGGCCACGACCAGCGCCTCGAGCCCGAACTCGCGGTGCAGCGCGCCCATCGCGGCCATCATCGACAGCGTGGTGCAGTTGGGGTTCGCGATGATCCCCTTGGGCCGGTTCGCGGCGGCCTCGGCGTTGACCTCCGGCACCACCAGCGGCACCTCGGGGTCCATCCGGAAGGCGCCGGAGTTGTCCACGGCCACCGCGCCGCGGGAGGCGGCGACCGGGGCCCACTCGGCGGAGATCTCGTCCGGCACGTCGAACAGGGCGATGTCGACGCCGTCGAACACCTCGGGGGCGAGGGCCTGCACGGTGACGTCCTCACCGCGGACCTTCAGCACCTTGCCGGCGGACCGCGCGGAGGCGATCAGCCGGATCTCGCTCCACGGCACGGACTCGCGGGCGTCGATGATCTCGATCATGGTGGTGCCGACGGCACCGGTGGCGCCGACGATGGCGAGCACAGGTCCGGCCATGGTTCAGCGCCCCGTCCCGGCCGCGACGACGGCCTCTTCCTCGGAGTCGAGCTCGAACGCGGCGTGCAGCGCGCGGACGGCCTCGTCGAGCTGGTCCGACTTGCAGATCACCGAGATCCGGATCTCGGAGGTGTTCATGGTCTCGATGTTGATCCCGGCGTCCGAGAGGGCTTCGCAGAACTTGGCCGTGACGCCGGGGTGGTTGCGCATGCCGGCGCCGACCAGCGAGACCTTGCCGACCTCGTTGTCGTAGATCAGCTCGGCGTAACCGATCTGCTCCTTCGACTTCTCCAGCGCCGCGACGGCGGCGGGGCCGTCCGAGCGGGGCAGGGTGAAGGTGATGTCGGTCTTCTTGTCCGACGCGTTGGAGATGTTCTGCAGCACCATGTCGATGTTGATCTCGGCATCGGCCACGACGCGGAAGATCCGGGCGGCCATGCCGGGGGTGTCCGGCACGCCCGTCACGGTGATCTTGCCCTCGGACCGGTCGTGCGCGACCCCGGTGATGATGGGGTTCTCCAACGGAATCTCCTCGATCGAGCCGGCGACGAGCGTGCCGGGCTTCTCGTTGTAGCTGCTGCGGACGCGCAGCGGGACGTTGTAGCGGCGGGCGTACTCGACGGCCCGCAGGTGCAGCACCTTGGCGCCGCACGCGGCGAGCTCGAGCATCTCCTCGTAGGTGACGGTCTCGAGGTGCCGGGCCTTCGGCGCGATCCGCGGGTCGGCGGAGAAGATGCCGTCGACGTCCGTGTAGATCTCGCAGACGTCCGCGTCGAGCGCCGCGGCCAGCGCGACGGCGGTGGTGTCCGAGCCGCCGCGGCCGAGCGTGGTGATGTCCTTCGAGTCCTCGTTCATGCCCTGGAACCCGGCGACGAGCACGATCTGCCCCTCGGCCAGCGCGCTGCGCAGCCGGTGCGGGTTCACCTCGACGATCCGCGCGTCGCCGTGCTTGTTGGTGGTGAGCATGCCGGCCTGGGAGCCGGTGAACGAGCGGGCCTCGGCACCGAGCGAGTGGATCGCCATCGCGACGAGGGCGTTGGAGATGCGCTCGCCCGCGGTGAGCAGCATGTCCATCTCGCGCGGCGGCGGGGCTCCGGTGGAGACCTGCTCGGCGAGGTCCGTCAGCTCGTCCGTCGTGTCGCCCATCGCGGACACGACGACGACGACGTCGTGACCCTCCTTGCGGGTGCGGACGATGCGCTCGGCGACCTTCTTGATCCGCTCCGCGCTCTCGACCGACGATCCGCCGTACTTCTGCACGACGAGGGCCACTCCGACCTCCTGTCCGGCGCCGGTCCGGCGCCCTGGTCCTCCGCCTCGGGCGTGTTGCACCGCTCTCCGGGCGCTGGTCGGAAGCCGAGGGTACCGGCTGCGACGTGCAGGGTTAACGTGTTTGACCGATGCCACAGAGGCCCACGCCACGTTTGGGCCCGGGACCTGTGGGCACGGCACGCGGCTGGCGCCGGGGAACCACCCCCTCGGGTGCCGGTGCGGGGCCCGGCGCGGGGGCGGAGCCGGCAGGAGATCATGCACCGATGAGCGCAGCGGGCGGCGACGGGGGCGCGGAGGTGGTCCGGGGTCCGGATCCGCTGTCCGCCGAGGTCCCGACCGAGCCGCTCGGACGGATCCGGGCCCGCCGCGGTGCGATCTCCCGGGCGGTTCCCCGGGCGGTCCCGTGGGCCCGGGTCGGGCGCGCCCTCCTCCCGGCCGCGCTCTTCCTCGGCGTCCGCGCGGTGGGGATCGTGGTGCTCGCCATGGTGGCGACCCGGCAGGATACCCGGCTCGGCGAGGAGCTCGGCTCGTGGGACGGGCAGTGGTTCCTCGGCCTGGCCCAGGGCGGCTACGACGGGGTCCCCGCCGGGCTGACCGACGCCTACGGTCACCGCAGCGGCGAGACCCCGCTCGCGTTCTTCCCCGGCTACCCGGCCACCGTGGCCGTCGTCCGGTTCCTCACCGGCCTGCCGCTGCTGCCCGCCGCGCTGACGGCAACGACGCTCGCCGGGATCGTGGCCGCCTACGGCGTCGCCAGGCTCGGCGAGCTGGTGCCGGGCGGATCCCGGCGGGCGGGCCTGGTCCTGGTCGTGCTGTTCGCGAGCACGCCGCTGGCGGTCGTGTTCTCCATGGCCTACTCCGAGGCGCTGTTCTGCGCGGCAGCCGCGTGGTCGCTGGTGTTCCTGCTGCGCCGGCAGTGGGTCGCCGCGGGGCTCGCGGCGGCCGCGGCCGGGCTCGTCCGACCCACGGCGGCGGCGCTGGTCGCGGCGGTCGGACTGGCCGCGCTCGCCGCCGTCGTCGCCCGGCGGGAGGGCGCGCGTCCCTGGTGCGCGATCCCCCTCGCGGCGGCCGGACTGCTCGGCTACCTCGGCTACGTCGCGACCCGCACCGGCTCGCTCACCGGTTGGTTCGTGCTGCAGCAGCGCGGCTGGGACTCCCGGTTCGACGGCGGCCGGGCGACCGCCGAGTTCGCCGCCGACGCGCTCGCCGACGCCCGCTCGGTCATGGAGGTCGCGACCGTCGGGATCCTGCTCGGCGCGATCGCGCTGCTCGCGGTCTCGGTGGCGCAGGCCGTCCACGGCCGGCTGCCGTGGCCGCTCGTCGCCTACTCGGCGGTGGTGCTGCTGATGGACGTGGGCAGCAACGGCCTCATGGGGTCCAAGGCGCGGCTGCTCGTGCCGGCGTTCACGCTCCTGCTGCCGGTGGCCGTGGGCCTGTACAGGCGCAGGCCGGGCACCCGGGTGGCCGTGCTGGTGGCCGCGGTGCTGGTCTCGGCCTGGTTCGGGGCGTACGCGCTGGCCGACTGGCCCTACGCGATCTGAGGACCGCCCGCCGACCCGTCGCCGGGGCTGCGGGACATCGGCTTCGTTTCGTCCGCACGCCGGAGGGGGCCGAGCGGCTGCCGGCGGACCACCGGATCTTCGCCGAGATCCTCGACCGGCCCGAGGCCGAGCTGGAGCGGTACCGCCGACCGGACATCCACCATCTCCGGGGCTACACGCCGCTGGGTGCCGAGACCGCCGCGGCATACTTCCTGGAGCGGCTCCGCCGCGTCGGGCTCGACCGTCCGCCCGCGGGCGACACCTCGGTCGGGCTCAGCCGATCCGGCGGATCAGCCGGGTGAGGACGGCGGTGATGATCCCCCAGATGATCGCGGCGGTGCCGTAGTTCAGGGTCACGGCGAGCTTCGGCTCCGCGGGCAGGAACAGGTTCCCGAGCCCGAGGTTGAAGTACTCCGCGAGGTCGCCGACGAAGATCGTGAAGCTGTTCTCCGGGTTCGCGTCGAGCAGGGTCAGCACGATGTGGATCACCAGGACGGCCACGATCAGCATCCCGACGATCCGGACCAGGGAGGCCAGCAGGCCTGCCCCGCGACGCACGGTCGTTCCCACCGCCATTGTGTTCCCTCCACGGCACGAGTTCCGCGCATCTTCTCAGACCGGGGGCCGTTCGGCGGGGTCGGCGCGCTCCCCCTAACGGGTGGCCGCACGTCACCGGGTGTGGCCGCGGTCATCGCGACGGGGGGCGGGGTTGCCGTGGCCCCGGGGAGGGGGGTTACAGTCGAATGCATGGCGCGCCTGCTCCTTCGCCGCCGCGGCGGGGTCTGACCGACCGGCCCCTCGTCGCGGGTTCTGGCGTGCCGCCGGTCGACACCTCCCGGTAGCACCCCCGAAGGAGCACGATCCCCGTGTCCATGTCGCCCGACGCCTACACCGCCTCCTCGGCCAGCAGGATCCGCACGCCCTCCGTACCGGCGCCCGCGGGCCAGCCCGTGTGGAACCCCCAGAAGGGCTCCCATATGCCGATCGGGCGGTACAAGCCGTTCCACGAACTGGTGGAGCCGGTCTCGCTGCCCGACCGCACCTGGCCCGACACGCGGATCACGAAGGCGCCGCTGTGGTGCGCCGTCGACCTGCGGGACGGCAACCAGGCCCTGATCGACCCGATGAGCCCGGCGCGCAAGCGCCGCATGTTCGACCTGCTGGTCCGCATGGGCTACAAGGAGATCGAGGTCGGCTTCCCGGCCGCGAGCCAGACCGACTTCGACTTCGTCCGCGAGATCATCGAGCAGGACGCGATCCCGGAGGACGTCCGGATCCAGGTCCTCACCCAGGCCCGTCCCGAGCTGATCGAGCGCACCTTCCAGGCCTGCGAGGGCGCCCCGCGCGCCGTCGTGCACCTGTACAACTCCACCTCGGTGCTGCAGCGCCGGGTGGTGTTCCGCTCGGACCGCGCCGGCATCACCAAGATCGCCACGGACGGCGCGGAGCTGGTCCAGCAGTTCGGCGAGAAGTACCCGGACACCGACTGGCGGTTCCAGTACTCGCCGGAGTCCTACACGGGCACCGAGCTGGAGTACGCCGTCGAGGTGTGCAACGCCGTCAGCGAGATCTGGCGGCCCACGCCCGAGAACCCGATGATCGTCAACCTGCCGGCGACCGTCGAGATGGCCACCCCGAACGTCTACGCGGACAGCATCGAGTGGATGCACCGCAACCTGGCGCGCCGCGAGGGGATCATCCTGTCGCTGCACCCGCACAACGACCGGGGCACGGGCGTCGCGGCCGCCGAGCTGGGCTACCAGGCCGGCGCGGACCGCATCGAGGGCTGCCTGTTCGGCAACGGCGAGCGCACCGGCAACGTCGACCTGGTCACCCTGGGCATGAACCTGTTCACCCAGGGCATCGACCCGCAGATCGACTTCTCGGACATCGACGAGATCCGCCGCACCGTCGAGTACTGCAACCAGCTGCCCGTGCACGAGCGGCACCCGTGGGGCGGCGACCTGGTCTACACCGCCTTCTCCGGCAGCCACCAGGACGCGATCAACAAGGGCTTCGACGCCATGAAGGCCGAGGCCGCCGAGGCCGGGCACACGGTCGACGAGCACCCGTGGGAGGTGCCGTACCTGCCGGTCGACCCGAAGGACATCGGCCGGACCTACGAGGCCGTCATCCGGGTGAACTCGCAGTCCGGCAAGGGCGGCGTCGCCTACATCATGAAGACCGAGCACCAGCTGGACCTGCCGCGCCGGCTGCAGATGGAGTTCTCGAAGGTCGTCCAGGAGGTCACCGACTCCGAGGGCGGCGAGGTCTCGCCCAAGGAGATGCGGGACGTCTTCGAGACCGAGTACCTGACCCGCGAGACCCCGCTCAAGCTGATCCGCCACCGGCTGACCAGCGACGGCGAGGGCCGGGACGAGATCGTCGCGACCGTCCGGGTCGAGAGCGAGCTGCACGAGATCACCGGCAGCGGCAACGGCCCGCTCGCGGCCTTCGTCGACGCCCTGGCCGGAATCGGGTTCGACGTCCGGGTCCTCGACTACCACGAGCACGCGATGGGCGGCGGCGATGACGCCCGCGCGGCCGCGTACGTCGAGTGCGCCATCGAGGACACCGTCCTCTGGGGCGTCGGGATCGACTTCTCGATCGTCGCCGCCTCCTTCAAGGCGCTGGTCTCGGCGATCAACCGCGCCCTGCGCTGACCCCGTGAGTGCGAACTGCCGCGAGAAGGGCAGTTCGCACTCACGACCCCGCCCCACCTGCGGCTTTGTTCATGTCGCGGGTCGGGCGGTCGTGCGACGCCGTACCAGGCACGCCGACGTCGGGCCGGGCCACCGCTGCGCAGGGGCGCATCGCGGGCCGTAGGGCGAGTCCGGCCGGTCAGGCGGCGCCGTAGGCGGTGAAGGCGGTGTGCAGGACGAAGGCCCTGGGGTCGTCGGTGTCGAGCCGCGCCCGCGCGTCCTGGACCGCGTCGGCCATGGTCGCGCCGCGGGCGAGCATCCGGTGCAGGTCCAGCGAGAAACCCACGGTCTCGGCGTCCCCGATCGGGGCGGTGCTGGCGGCCACCGCCGCGGTTCCCCGGGACATCAACGCACCGACCAGGCCGAGTACCTCGTCACCCTCGACCGGGACGCCCGCCGCGGACTGGCAGGCGGCGAGGACGGCCCGCCGCGGTGCGGCCCCGGTCGTCGAGCTGGTGCAGCGTCAGGTCGCCGTCGGCCAGCCGGAGCGCGGAGAAGATCGGGTTGTCCGTCCGCAGCAGACCGTGGCAGGCGAGGTGCACGAGATCCGCTCCACCGAGCGCCTCGGCGACCGCGCCGACCGTCGCGGATGGCGGGACGAGCACTCCTGCAGCCGGATGTTCCGCAGCCAGCGCACGGACCTCCGCGTCGGCGCCGGGCAGGCCGGGGCCCACGACGAGGACGGTGGACCCTCCGGCCGGCCCGCTGCGGGCTGTCCGGGCCCACAGCGACATGGAGGGGGCGACGGCGGTCGGCCCCGGATGGAGCGCGGACCACGGCACGTCGCGCGTGACCGGATCGGGGATCACCACGAGCGGATCGCGCGGGTCCACACCGAGCGGCGTGACCAGGACCGCCCGGAGTCGGTGGAGCGTGTGCTGGGCGGCCGCGCGCGCCGCGACGTGGGCCGTGCGCCCGCGAGCGGGTCGGCACAGCCGACGGAGAGCGGACCCGAGCGCTTCCGTCTCGATCTGGATCTCGCGGGGGTCGCCGAGGTGGACGAGCCTGGTCCGCCGCGCCTCGAGCACGACGGCGAAGACCCGCTCGCCGTCCGTGCCGTACCCGACCAACGGCCGGCCTCCGAGCAGCCGGCGGACCTCCGGCACCCCGACGGGTGTGGATCGGCTCGGGTGCCCGCCGGGGACGCGCCAGGCGGCTCGCCGCACTCGGCTCTCCAGCTCGCTCTGCTCGGCCAGCAGCGCCATCGGCTCCGGCTCCCCCTCGCGGCGGAGCCGGGCCAACTCGGCCTGCACCGCGGCGAGCGCAGCCTGGTGCGGGGCGATCGCCTCGCCGGACGGTGGCGCCGACGTCAGCAGGGCGGCGGCCCGGGTGCGCTCCAGCCAGGCCAGCACGTCGGCCGGGGAGGCCGAGCGCAGGAGGGCGCCCAGCCCGAGCCGGCCCAACTCGGCGCCGTGCCCGGTGGCCAGGGCCCGCAGCTCCGTCGAGCCCAGGGTGTCCCGGTGCCGGCCGAGGTCGGTCAGCCCGGCGCGGGCGTGCCGGACGACCCCGCCGTCGTCCCCCACCGCCGCGGCCGCGTGCGCGCCCGCGACCCGGCCCTGCAGCCGCACCAGCACCGCACCCCGCCGCGCCCCGTCGCGCGCGGCCACGAGGTGATCGACGGCGGCCCGCTTCCGGCCCAGCGCCAGCGCGACCCGCCCCGCCACCAGGTGGGCGTCGACCACGGAGGACCGCTGGCTCCCGCGTTCCAGCTCCCGGACGGCGCGACGGGCCGCGGAGAGCTCCGCCGGGCCGGCTCGTCCGGACTCGAGGAGCACGGCGATCCGCGTGATCTCGGCACGTGCCACCCAACCAGGGCGTCGCTGCGCGCGGAACTCCGCGGCGGCGGCCGCCGCCGGGCCGAGCGCCGATTCCGGGTCCCGGCTGCGGGCCGCGACCTGCGCGAGGCGCAGCAGCGCCTCGGCACCCATCAACCCGACCCCGCCCTCCCGCAGCGCGGCTCCGGCCCGCTCGGCCAGCGCCCGCGCCTCCGCCGTCAACCGAAGGTCGAGCAGCGTGTCCAGCTGCTCGAGGTAGAGCTCGGCCGGGGCCAGCCCCACCTCCCGGTAGCGCCTCTCGGCGCGGTCGAACTGCCGCAGGCTCTCCGCGAGCAGGCCTGCGCGGGCGAGCACCCAGCCGCGGCTGCAGGCCACCAACGCGCCGAGCGCCGGACCGGCCAGCGCCTCGGCGCGGTCGAGAAGCTCCAGCGCCGTGTCCGGCCGGGCGAGCTGGGCCTCCAGCAGGGCGAGGTTGTTGGTGACCTTGGCCTCGGTCTCCCGGGACGTCCGGGAGTCGGCGAGGATCCGTCGGCAGACGCGGGCCGCCTCGCGCAGCCGCCCGACGTTGTAGAGGACGGAGGCCCGCTGCAGCTCGAGCTCCGGGTCACCGCCCGGCCCGGCCCGCTCCGCCGCGTCGAGATCCCGGGCCGCCGCCCCGAACCGGCCACGCTCCAGCTGGACGACCGCCCGGGACACGAGCACCTCGTGCAGTCGCTCGGGCAGACCGGCCGCGCGGGCCAGCCGGACGGCCTCGTCGAGCAACCGCTTCGCGCCGTCGTGTGCCATCCGCGAGCGCTCGTAGACGGCCTGTGCACGGAGCGCCACCACCAGCGCCTCCCGCGCCACCGCGTGCCGTCTCGCCTCCGCCACGAGCGTCGTCGCCGCGGGGCCCACCGACCCCGGGTCCGCCACGACGTCCGCGTGCAGGCTCTCGGCACGTATCACGAGTTCCGCTGGCCCGTCCTGATTCATGACACCGCCTGCCCCCGGGGTGGAGGCAGGATAACGACGGCCCGTACGCGGAGGCATCGATGCGATTGGGTAACCACGATCCGCGCTGGTTCGACGGCGAGTTCGTCGTCCGTGAGGAGGAGGTGGCGTTCGAGCGTTCAGCGGACCAGCGGCTGGAGGACCGCAAGGGGGTGACGGCGCAGGCCGCCTACTTCACCGATGCCGGTGTCGGTGCCTACCAGGCCGCGCTGCTGCGCGAGATCAACGAGCGCGCCGGGCGGCGGGACGAGGGCCAGGTCGCCTGCACCGTCTGCCGTGGCGGCCGCGAGGTCCTCGCCGCGCCCGACGAGCTGCTGCTGCGCAGTGAGCAGCTCACCCCGGAGACCACCGTCGTGTTGATGAGCCTCGGGTTCGCCGCCGACCGCGCCGGGACGGTGCTCGGCGGCCGGGTGGCCGTGGTCCGCGCCCTGGAGCCGGTGCCCCCCGAGCGGCTCGACGAGACGCTGCTGGTCCTGCAGGCACGCGGGGTGCAGGCGTCCCTGAACCACCTCACCCCGCTCGGTCCGTGGGCGAAGGGCCAGGGCGGCCCGGAGCCGACCGAGGGCGGGGTCAGGTGGGAACCCGACGCCGTCGACGGCCCACCGTTGGTGGCCGTGGTCGACACCGGGGTCTCCGTCGCCGAACGTCAGGACAAGTGGCTGGCAGGTCTGGCCGACACCGACAACACCGACCCGCTGGACGTGTTCGGGGGCGACGGCAGACTCGACTTCGCCGCGGGCCACGGAACCTTTGCGACGGGAATCGTCCAGCAGGTGGCGGGCGCAGCGCCGGTCCGGGTGTACCGGGCGCTCAACTCGGACGGCATCGGCACGGAGGTCGACGTCGCGAGCGCGGTCCTGAAGGCGGCCGATGACGGCGCGAAGATCATAAATCTGTCGCTGGGCACGCGCACCCTCGACGACCAGCCGCCCGTTGCCATCGACGTCGCGCTGGAGCACCTCCCCGCCGACGTCGTCGTGGTGGCCGCCGCCGGCAACTACGGCGACGAACGGCCGGTCTGGCCCGCCGCGTTCAGCCGCGTCGTGTCGGTCGCCGCGCTGACCGCGACCGGCCAGGGCGCGTCCTGGTCCACCCGCGGGTTCTGGGTGGACCTCTCGGTGGTGGGCGAGGGGATCGTGTCCACGTACGTCAAGGGCACCGAGTCGGCGATCATCGACCCGTTCCCGGACACCTTCGATCCGGCCGGTTGGGCCGTGTGGAGCGGAACCTCGTTCGCCGCCCCGCAGATCTCGGGCCTGCTCGCCCGGCTCGTGCTCGGTCGCGGGGTGTCCGCGCAGGAGGCGCTGCGCGCGATCACCGCTGCCGGTATCCGGCGACCCGACTACGGTCGCGCCCTGCGCATCCTGCCCGGCACGTGAGCGATCGGACCGCCCCGTTCAGATGGCGAGCGGGGCGGTCCGCACCGGATCGGAGCCGGGCACCCTGACCGCGAGCGCGACCGGCACCCGTGCTTCCGGCAGATCGACGGCGAACCTGCCCAGCTCGTCGGCCGGCACGGTCACCGTCCGATCACCCACGACGACGTCGACGTCGGCGGGGGTCGGCGGGGCGAGACGGCCGACCAGGCGACGGCGGTCCGCACTCGGGAGGACCTCGATCTCGATCTCGAGGTCCTCCGACTCGAACGCCAGGGCGCGCGGGCCGTGGCCCGACCGGACGGCGGCCTGCTCGTCGTCGAGCAGGGAGTCGAAGGTCAGCGCCGCCAGCTCGCTGTCGATCGTGCGCCAGGTCAGCAGCCCCTTCGCCGCGTCGACCACCTCGCGCGGGGCGCGCAGCTCGGGGAAGGCGGCGACCAGCTCGGCGGCCGTCGCATCGGGGTCACTCATCACGGTCGACCTCGTCCGCGAGCAACGCACGAAGCCGCTGGAGGCAGCGCGCCCGGGTCGGGCCGATGCTGCCGATCGGCATCTCCAGCATGCGCGCCACCTGCGTGTACGGCAGAGCCAGGATGACGACGAGCTCGAGCAGTCGGGCACACCGCTCGGGAAGCCGGCCGAAGGCCTGCCGCACGACCCGAGCCCGTTCCCCGACGAGGGCGCGTTCCTCCGGCCCGGGATCGACCGCACCGGCATCCAGGTCCGCGGTCGACTCCGTGGGCACCTCCTTGGCGACCCGTCGGGAAACGCGCCAGGCCTCCCGGCGCGCGGTCGTCGCGAGCCAGCCGCCGAGGGCCTCCGGCTCCCGGAGCCGCCCCAGGTTCTCGACCAGACGGAGGAAGGTCATCTGCACGGCCTCGCCGGCATCGGGCCGGCTCAGTCCCTGGCGCAGCGCGACCGACCAGACCAGGGAGGAGAAGGATTCGACGAGCTGATGCCACGCCGCCTCCTCGCCACCGGCAGCCCGGTGCACCACTGCCGCGACGTCGCCCTGGTCCACGCTCGACCGGCCTCCCCCACCCGTGATGGCGAGGACTCAACCTAGCCGACCGGCCCTGGCCCATGACACACCTTCCGCAGCGTTCTCGGGGTGAGGAGGCACGACGATCGGCTTCGGATACGCGGCCGGCCGAGGCTCGCCAGGTGGTGAGTGGCGGCTGCCGCCCTCGCGGCAGCCGCCACTCTCGCGGGTCAGCGGCCGAGGATCTCCGTCACCGAACCGGCGTGCTCCGGGGTTCCGACGGCGAGGTTCGCGGCCTCGTCGACCATCGTCGCGTCGACCTCGTGCGGTCGGATCCGGCCGTCCCGGATCTGCTCGGCCCAGTGGCAGGCCACCCGGTGCCCTGACGCCGCGCCCTCGAGCTGCCGCAGTGCGGGCCGCTCGGTGTCGCACCGCTCGGCCTGCTTCCACGGGCAGCGGGTGTGGAACCGGCAGCCGCTCGGCGGCGCGGCCGGCGAGGGCAGGTCACCGGCCAGCAGGATCCGCTCCCGCCGGTCCTCGGCCTCCGGGTCCGGCAGCGGCACCGCGGACAGCAGCGCCCGGGTGTAGGGGTGCTGCGGGTCGGCGTAGAGATCCGTCGACGGCGCCTCCTCGACGATCCCGCCCAGGTACATCACGCCCACCCGGTCGCTGACGTGCCGGACCACCGCCAGGTCGTGCGCGATGACCAGGTAGGTCAGCCCGAGCTCGCGCTGCAGCCGGGACAGCAGGTTGAGCACCTGGGCCTGCACCGACACGTCGAGCGCGGACACCGGCTCGTCGGCCACGATCAGGTCGGGCTCCACGCACAGCGCCCGCGCGATCCCGATCCGCTGCCGCTGCCCGCCGGAGAACTCGTGCGGGTAGCGGCGCAGCGCCCCCTTCGGCAGCCCGACGGCGTCGACCAGCTCCTGCAGCCGCTTCCGGTCGGCCTCGGGGCCCTTCGACAGCCCGTGCGCCTTCATGCCCTCGGTGAGCAGCGACTCCACGGACTGGCGCGGGTCCAGGCTCGACATGGGGTCCTGGAACACCATCTGGAACCGCCGCCGCGCCTTCCGCAGCTCCTCACCGCGCAGTCCGGCGATGTCCCGGCCGTCGAACCGGACCTCGCCGCGCGTGGGCTCGGTCAGCTTGAGGATCGCCCGGCCCAGCGTCGACTTGCCGCAGCCCGACTCGCCGACCAGCCCGTACGTCTCGCCGCGGCGCACGGTGAGCGAGACGCCGTCGACGGCGTACACGTGTCCCACCGTCCGGCCCCGGAACACGCCCTGGGTGATCGGGAAGTGGACGGCGAGGTCCTCGACCTCCAGCAGCGCCGGGGCGGCGCCGTTCGTCGCGGGGTCCGCGTGCTCGCTCATACCGCTCCCTCCGCGTCGGGCACGGGGTTGTGGCAGCGCAGGACCCGGGTCCCGGTCTCCTCCGCCGCCGGGGTCACCCGGGCGCAGACCTCGAGGGCTCGCGGGCAGCGCGGGGTGAACGCGCACGCCCCGCCGTCCGGCGACGCCCAGGGCATATTGTCGTTGACCGAGCCGCTGATCGCGGCGAGGTCCTCCCCCGGCGCCCCGTCGAGCCGCGGGATCGAGCCCAGCAGCCCGTGCGTGTACGGGTGCCGCGGGCTGCGGAAGAGCTCGTGCCGGTCCGCGCGCTCCACGATCCGGCCCGCGTAGAGGACGTTGACCCGGTCGCACAGCCCGGCGACGACGCCGAGGTCGTGCGTGATCATCACCAGCGCGGTCCCGGTCTCCGCGACGAGCTGCTTGAGCAGGTCGAGGATCTGGGCCTGGATGGTGACGTCGAGCGCGGTCGTCGGCTCGTCGGCGATCAGCAGCCGGGGCGTGCAGGCCAGCGCGATCGCGATCAGCGCACGCTGCCGCATGCCGCCGGACATCTGGTGCGGGTACGAGTCCAGCCGCCGGCGCGGGTCGGGGATGCCGACGCGCTCCAGCAGCTCCGCGGCCTCCCGGCGCGCGGCGTCCTTCTTCATCCCGCGGTGCCGGGTGAGCACCTCCGTGACCTGCAGGCCCACCGGGATCACCGGGTTCAACGAGGACAGCGGGTCCTGGAAGATCATCGACAGGTCGCGCCCGCGGCGCTCGCGCATCGCGGAGTCCGACAGGGCCAGCAGGTCCTCGCCGTCCATCCGGATCGAGCCGGTGACCCGGTTGCCCCGCTCGGGCAGCAGCCGCATCACCGCCAGCGAGGTCACCGACTTGCCGCAGCCGGACTCGCCGACCAGCCCGACGATCTCGCCGGGCCGCACGTCGAAGCTCACCCCGTCGACGGCGACCGTGTCGGGCTCGCCGCGCCGGGTGAACGCCACCCGGAGGTCCTCGACCTCCAGCAACGGGGTCATCAGCGCCGTCCCTTCGGGTCGAGCGCCTCGCGCAGGGCCTCGCCGAGCAGCGTGAACCCGAGCGCGACCAGGATGATCGCGATCGCGGGCCAGAACGCCAGCGCGGGCCGGACGTCGAGGTAGGCCTGGGCGTTGGCGAGCATGAGCCCCCATTCGGCGCGGGCCGGGTCGCCGTCGCCCAGCCCGAGGAAGGACAGCGCGGCCGCGTCGAGGATCGACGTCGCCAGGGTCAGCGTGGCCTGCACGATCACCGGCCCCATCGCGTTGGGCAGCATGTGGCGCAGCACGATGGCCCGCCGCGGCACCCCGAGCGAGGTGGCCGCGAGGACGTGGTCGCTCTCCCGCTGCGCGAGCATCGAGCCGCGCAGCAGCCGGGCGAAGATCGGCACGCTGACCAGGGCGACGGCGATGATGACCGTCGTCTGGCTGGGCCGGGCCGCCAGCGCCGCGATCGAGATCGCCAGCAGCAGCGACGGGATGGACAGCAGCACGTCCGTGACCCGCATGAGCACCGTGTCGACCCAACCGCCGAAGGCGCCCGCGAGCGCACCGATCAGCACGCCGAAGACGAGTCCGATCAGTGTGGCGAGCACGCCGACCAGCAGGGTCTGCCGGGAGGCCAGGATCATCCGGGAGAAGAAGTCCCGGCCGTTCTGGTCCGAGCCCAGCGGGAAGCCCGGCTGCGCGCCCGGGATGGAGTCCGGCCGCAGCGTGCGCTGCAGCTCGGGGAAGGCGGTCGCGGCGTCGTGCGGGGCGATCCACGGCGCGAGGATCGAGACCAGCACGAACAGGGCGACGATCACCGCCCCGACGATCGCGACCGGGTTGCGGCGCAGGCGGAGGAAGGCGTCGGCGGTGAGGCTGCGCCCGCTCGCCTCGGCGAGCTCGTCGACGCGCCGGCGGCGGCGTTCCAGGAGGGAGGTCATCGCACCCTCACCCTCGGGTCGATGATCGCGTACGAGAGATCGACCAGCAGGTTCACGATGACGTAGACCAGCGCGCCGAGCAGCACCACGGCCTGCAGCCGGGGGTAGTCGCGGCGCTCGATCGCCTGCGCGAGCAGGGTGCCGAGGCCGCCCCACACGAAGACCTTCTCGGTGAGCACCGCGCCCGCCAGCAGCAGGCCGGTCTGCAGGCCGATGGTCGTCGAGACCGGCAGCAGCGCGTTGCGCAGCACGTGCCGCTCGCGGACGGTCCGCGGGGCGAGGCCCTTCGAGTTGGCCGTGCGCACGAAGTCCGAGCCCATGACGTCGAGCACGGAGGCCCGGGTGATCCGCACGATCACCGCGAGCGGGATCGTGGCCAGGGCGACCGCGGGCAGCACCAGGTGCACGAGGGCGTCCCAGCTGGCGTCGAACTCGCGGGTGAGCAGGCCGTCGAGCACGGCGAAGCCGGTGACGTGCGTGGCGTCGATGTCCACGGCCTGCCGGCCCGAGGGCGGGAACCAGCCGAGGTCCACGGCGAAGAACTGCTTGAGCAGGTAGCCGAGGAAGAAGACGGGGACCGCGACGCCGACGAGCGTCGCGATCACGGTGGTGGTGTCGAGCGGGCGGCCGCGGTAGCGGGCCGCCACGTAGCCGAGCGGGATCCCCAGCACCACGGCCAGGAGGAGCGCGGCGATCGAGAGCTCGATGGTCGCGGGGAGGGCCCGGGCGATCTCGGTGGTGACCGGTTCGCCGGTGACCAGGGAGTTGCCGAAGTCGCCGGTCACGGCGCGGCCGAGGAAGCGGAAGTACTGGACGGGGATGGGCTGGTCGAGCCCGAGCACGGTGTTGAGCTGGGCGATCTTCTCCGGGGTCGCCTTGTCGCCGAGCAGCGCGGCCGCCGGCCCGCCGGGCAGCGAGCGCAGCCAGGCGAACAGCAGGACGGACAGCAGCAGGAGCGTCGGGACGACCTGGATCAACCGCCGCACGATGAAGCGCAGCATGGCGGGTCCTTCCACACCGCGGGCCGGCGGCGCCGGGTGGGCGCCGCCGGCCGCACGGTGACGGGCGTCAGCTCTGGGTCTTGCTGACGGTGTTGAAGCGCTCGTCGGTCAGCGGGCTGGGCACCAGGCCCTGGATCGCGCCGGAGACGACGATCGCGGGCGGGCTGCTGCTGATCGGCACGGCCGGCAGGTACTTCGCCATCAGGTCGCGGTTGGCCTGCTCGTACGCCGCGGCGTGCTTGGCGGGGTCCGGCTCGGCGTCGGCCGCGTTGATCTGCGCGTACATGGCCGGGTCCTCCGGCCCGAACTCCGGCTTCTCGCGGCCGAAGAACGTGCCGATGAAGTTGCCGGCGTCGTTGTAGTCGCCGGTCCAGCCGAGCAGGTGGAGGTCCTGCTTGCCCGCGGTCTGGACGTCGTCCTTGAAGCCGCCGTTCCAGGGGCGCGGCACCGCGTTGACCGTGATCCCGACCTGCTTGAGGTTCTCCGAGATCAGCTGGAAGAGGTCGGTCGGGTTCGGCATGTAGGGCCGGGTGACCTCGGTCGGGTAGTAGAAGTTCAGCGTCAGGTTCGACGCCCCGGCCTGGGCCAGCAGGTCCTTCGCCTTCTGCGGGTCGTACGGGTACTGCTGGACGTCGTCGGCGTACCCGGCGACCGTCTTGGGCATGAACTGCGTCGCGACCTCGGCGCCCTCGGGGAGCTTGGTCTGCACCAGCGCCTGCCGGTCGATCGCGTAGGCCAGCGCCTGGCGCACCCGAATGTCCTTGAGCGCCGGGTTGTTCTTGGTGTTGATGCCCATGTACAGCACGTTGAACGGCTGGCGGATCAGCACCTGCTGGCCTGCCTGCTTGAGCGCGTTGTAGTCCGCGGGCGACGGGTAGTCGTAGCCGTCGATCGTGCCGGCGGTGAGCTCCTGCTTGCGGGCGTTCTCGTCCGGGATGATCTTGAAGACGAGCTTGTCCAGCTTGGCCTTCTCACCCCAGTACTCGTCGTTGCGGACCAGGGTGATCGTGTTCGCGGTGCGGTCGTAGCTCTCGAACCTGAACGCGCCGGTGCCGGTCGGGTGGTCCGTGGCGTAGGCGGGGTAGGAGAACGAGTCGCCGCTCTGGGTGACGTTGTCCGCGTCGTACTGCTGCAGCGCGGCCGGGCTGGAGATCGACAGCGAGGTCAGGCCGAAGGCCGCGGGGAAGGCGCCCTTGTACTTGCTCAGGGAGACGGTCGCCTTGTCGCCGTTCGCCTGGCAGGACTGGTAGATCCCGCCGGAGTTCCGGAAGCCCTCGAAGACGTCCGCGTAGTAGATCATGTTGCTCTGCGCGGCCTCGCTGGTCGTGTTGGCCCAGCGGTCGAAGTTGGTGCACACGGCGGCGGCGTCGAGCGGGGTCCCGTCGTGGAACTTCACTCCCTGGCGGATCGTGAAGGTCCACTGCTTGCCGTCGGGGCTGGACGACCACTCGGTCGCCAGGCCCGGCGCGAGGTCCGTGGTGCCCGGCTTGTACGTGACCAGCGTGTCGTACATCTGACGGATCGGGCGGAAGCTCTCGCCGTCGTCGTTGAAGATCGGGTCGAAGTTCTTCGGCGCGCCGGCGGCACCGAAGACCATCGTCCCGCCGGTCGCACCGGCCTGCGTGCCACCACCTCGTTCGGAGGTCGCGCACGCGGCGAGCGAGACGGTGAGCACGCCAGCGGCAACGGTGGCGAGCAGACGTCGTGTGGTGGGCATTCTCAGGGCACCTCGAGGTCGTCGGGGTTCGAGCGATGCCCGGAGACGCTAGTCAAGAGGTTTACCCGTCGGTAGCCCGCAACGTCACAGTTGGGGCACAGCTACCTCAAACGAACCTCAAATGCGTGAGGTGGGCGTAACACTCTCACGCTCCGTGGCGCGAGACCGCCCGAGCGGGTGAAGCGGTCCGCAGTGGAGGGTCCGATCAGGACGGGTCGAACTCGCCCGCCTTGACGCCCGCCACGAACGCCGCCCACTCCTCGCGGGTGAAGGCGAGCGGCGACTGCTCGCGGTTCTTGCTGTCCCGCACCAGGAACTCGCCCGACGCCGACCGTCCGATCTCGACACAGTCGCCGAGACTGCAGAAACTGCTGGTCCTGAACTCGGTCAACGCCCGTCCCTTCATGCCGTGTGGCGGCGAAGATAGCGGACCAGCAACTCCCTGGAGGCGATGGGGTCGAGGGCACGCGCGGACACGTCGGCGTGAATCTCCTTGTAGAGCTTCACGTCCGCCGGCGAGTCCAGATAGGAGTCCCCGGCCGCGCCCTCGATGTAGACGACGTCCGCCAGCCGGTCCCGCAGCTCCAGCACCGTGAAGGGCCCGGCGAGGGCCCGGTGCAGGCCGGCGTCGAACGGGAGGACGCGGACGTCGACGTTGGCCCGCTCGCCCAGCTCGAGGAGGATCCGGAGCTGGCGCCCCATGACCTCGCGGTCCCCGACCTGCCGGTTCAGCAGGGCCTCGTCCAGGACCGCGGCGAGCCGCAGCGGCTCCTCCTCGCGCAGCAGGGCGCGCTGCCGCTGCATCCTGATCTCCACGAGCCGCTCGATCTCCGCCGCGCTGTGGTGCGGCAGCATCTCCGCCATCAGCAGCGTGGCGTACTCGCGGGTCTGCAGCAGGCCGTGCAGGAAGGTCGTGGTGAACGGCCGCACCACGACCGCCTCGGTCTCCAGCGCCGGGTAGCGCCCGGGCGAGTCGAGCACGAACCGCTCCGGGTGCACGCCCTCGACGTACGGCTCCCACCACCCCTGCGTCCGGCCCTCGCGGACCAGCCGGCGCAGCATGTCCTGCTCGGCGTCCGAGGTCACGCCGTAGATCCGGATGAGCTCGTTGACGTCCGGCAGCTTGGGGATGCCCTTGCCCGTCTCCAACCTGCTGATCTTCGAGGTGGAGCAGGTCAGCCGCTCGGCGACCTCCTCGAGGGTCATGTCCGCGTTGAGCCGCAGCCGGCGCAGCTCCGCGCCCAGCCGCCGCCGCGGTCCCGCCGGTCCCTGTTGTGGCGCCATCTCCCTCACCGTCCCGGGTCACCGTCCGGAGCCGACCGGATGCTCCGAGCAGGTGATTCGCAGGTGACGCCCCCCATGCAATTGCACAGTGGGCTGTCCTCCGGCAATCTAAGCACAGCTGGACCCCGAGTGGTTCGCGTCACCTCCACCCGGGGTCCCCGAGGGAAGGAGGACGCCCGTGCTCCCCACGACCGGCTCGCGCCCCGCCCCTCGCACCCGCCGCGCTCCCGCGCCCGTCCCCCTCGTCGGGGACCCCACGACACCCGGCGCCCGCCGGGCAGGAATCCGAAGGGAAGGTGTGACACCGATGATCCACGTCCGAGCCGTTCGCACGCGTGCCGGATCGCCGTCCAGCAAGGTCGCCCGCCGTCGTTCGGGGAGGTGGTCACCGTGACCGTCCCGATCGCCATCGTCCTGGTCGGGCTGGGTGCCCTGGCCGTCATCGGCGTGGTCGTCGGCATCCTCGATGCCGCACAGGCCCGCGCCTGGCGGCGGGTCGCCGCCGAACGCCGTCGCAACTGGGAGATGCGCCAGGCCGCCACGGGCGGCCGGCCCTACGACTCCTGGGGTGACGACGACGGCGACTGAGAACCCGGCGGTCCCCGATCCGGGCCCCCGGACGAGGGGGAGTTCCGCCGATCCGGTTCACGTCTGCGCAGTGCCGGGGGGTTCCTGCGCACGGTGGTCCCGCGGCGGCGGGACCGGCACCCCCGTCGGCCCACCAGGAGGACGGTCCGTCCGGACGGACCGGTCGGGACCTCGGCCCGGCGTCGCGATCCGCGGCACCGGGCCTTTCTCGTGCACGCGGCGATGAGTTCTCGCGCCGCGCGCGGTCACCTCCGTGCCGGCCCGAACGACCAGGAGGCAATCATGACCGAAGTCCACACGCTCGACGTCCCCGGCGCACGCCTGCACTACGAGGTACGCGGATCCGGTCCGGTGCTGGTCGTGGTGGGGCAGCCGATGTCCGCGGCGCACCTGGCGTCGTTGGCCGAGGCCCTCGCCGCCCACCACACCGTCGTCACCACCGATCCGCGCGGGATCGCGAACAGCCCGCTCGAGGACCCCGAGCTCGACGTCCCGGTGGACCAGCGGGCGGACGACGTCGTCGCGATCCTCGACGACCTGGGCGCGGGCACCGCGGACCTGTTCGGCTCCAGCGGCGGCGCGGTCACCGGGCTCTCGCTGGTCACCCGGCACCCGGACCGGCTACGCACGCTCGTCGCCCACGAGCCGCCGCTGCTGGAGCTCCTCCCGGACCGGGAGGCGCAGCGGGCCGCGACGGACGACATCGTGGCGACCTTCCACGCCGAGGGCCCCGGCCCCGCCTTCGGGAAGTTCATGGCGCACGCGGGGTTCGTCGGCGGTGACGAGGGTGCCCCGGCCGGGCCGCCGCCCGGCCCGCCGCCGTCGGAGCAGGACATGCGCGACGCGGCCCGGTTTCTGGCGCACGACCTGCTGGTCACGACCCGGTACGTGCCGGACGTCGAGGCACTGCGCGCGGCGCCGACCCGGATCGTGATCGGGGTCGGTGAGGCCTCCGGACACCTGCTGACGCACCGGACGTCGACCGCCCTGGCCGAGGAGCTCGGGGTGGCGCCGACCTTCTTCCCGGGCGACCACGGCGGCTTCCTCGACGACCCGGCCGGGTTCGCCGAGGTGCTGACGAAGGTGCTGGCCGGCTGATCAGCTGAGGGCGCGGCGGCCCGCGAGGGCGCGGCCGAGGGTCATCTCGTCCGCGAACTCCAGGTCGCCGCCCATCGGCAGGCCCGAGGCCAGCCGCGTGACGCTCAGCCCCGGGAAGTCCTTGAGCAGCCGGACCAGGTAGGTCGCGGTCGCCTCGCCCTCGGTGTTCGGGTCCGTGGCGATGATGACCTCGCCGATCTCGCCCTCGTCCGTCGCCGGACCGGTCCCGCCCAGCCGCGCGAGCAGCTCGCGGATGCGCAGGGACTCCGGCCCGATGCCGCCGAGCGGGTCCAGCGCGCCGCCGAGCACGTGGTAGCGGCCCTTGAACTCGCGGGTGCGCTCGACGGCGAGGACGTCCTTCGGCTCCTCGACCACGCACACGACCGTGGGGTCGCGGCGGGCGTCGGAGCAGAAGCGGCAGCGCTCCTTCTCGGAGACGTTGCCGCACACCTCGCAGAACTGCACGCCCTGCTTGACCTTCTGCAGGACCTCCTGCAGCCGGGTGACGTCCGCGGCGTCGGCGGCGAGCAGGTGGAACGCGATCCGCTGCGCGCTCTTCGGACCGACGCCGGGCAGCCGGCCCAGCTCGTCGATCAGGTCCTGGACAGGTCCCTCGAACACGTCAGACGCCGGGGAGGCCGAATCCGCCGAGGTCGCCGAGGCCGCCGGTCAGCGGGCCCATCTTCTCGGCCTGCAGCTCCTGCGCGGCGCGCGCCGCGTCCTGGATGGCGCCGACCAGCAGGTCCTGCAGGGTCTCGACGTCCTCGGGGTCCACGATCTTCGGGTCGATCTCGACGCTGCGGACCTCGCCCGCCGCCGTCTGGGTGACGCGCACGAGCCCGTTGCCCGCCTGACCGGTCACCTCGGTCTCCGCGAGCTCCTGCTGCGCCGTCATGAGCTGTTCCTGCATCTTCTGCGCCTGCTGCAGGATCATCGACATGTCCGGCTGACCACCCGGTTGCACCAGAACACTCCTCGAGGTCTCGCCCGCGTGTGCGGGGTCGCGACCCAGGGTAGCCGTGACACGCTGTCGGCCGTGTCCGCCCCGCGTCGCGCCCTCGTCCTGACGCCGGCCCTGCTCCTGCTCGTCGCCTGCACGGCCGCCGGACCCGCGGCGCCCACCCCCTCCGTCGCCGTCCCGACCAGCAGTGTGACCGGCTCGCCCGCCCCCTCGCCGCAGCGGACCGTCGTCCTCGACCCGGGGCACAACGGCGGCAACGCCTCCGCCCGCGCCGCGGTCACCCGCCAGGTCCCGGACGGCCGCGGCGGCACCAAGGCCTGCAACACCACCGGCACCTCCACGGACGCCGGCTACCCCGAGCATGCCTTCACCTGGGACCTGGCCGCGCGGGTCCGCGCGCACCTCGAGGCGGACGGCGTGGCCGTCGTGCTCACCCGGACCTCCGACGACGGCGTGGGGCCCTGCGTCGACGAACGCGGGAAGGCGGGCCAGGAGGCCGGCGCGGACCTGCTGGTCTCGCTGCACGCCGACGGAGCCGCGGCCACCGGGCGCGGCTTCCACGTCGCCTACTCCTCACCGCCGCTCAACGAGGCACAGTCCGGCCCCGCCCTCGACCTCGCCCGCGACCTGCGCGACGCGCTGCGCGCCGGCGGCTTCCCGACCAGCGACTACATCGGCCGCGACGGCCTGTCGCCGCGCTCCGACCTCGGCGGGCTGAACTTCGCCACGGTGCCCGCCGCGCTGGTGGAGTGCGCGAACATGCGCAACCCCGGGGAGGCGGCCGTGGTCTCGTCGGCCGACGGCCGGGAGCGTTACGCGACCGCGATCGCCACCGGGATCCGGCGGTTCCTCGCCGGGCTGCCCGGCTGATCCTTTCGTAAGGTCGCCGCGGTGCACGCCGAACAGCTCCTCGCGCTCCCCACCTGGCGGGCCTTCGACGTCGACGACAGCGGCCGCGTCCTGGCCGGCGGCGACGCCTCGGGCTCCGTGCAACTCGTCGAGCTCGCCCCGGACGGCACCGCGACCCCGCTCACCGCGTTCGACGGCCCGTGCCGCGGGCGGTACCTGCCCGGCGAGCGCCGGGTCGTCGTCGAGCACGACCGGGACGGCGACGAGCGGCTCCAGCTCAGCCTGCTCGACCTCGGCTCGGGCGAGCTCACACCGCTGGTCGACGACCCGGAGCACGTGAACCTGCTGCTCACGGTCCTGCCCGGGCGGGTGGTCTACATGACGAACCGGGCCGACGGCGTCGGGTTCGACCTCGTGATCCACGGTGTCGAGGCCGGGGCCGAGGAGGCCGTGCTCACCGGCTGCGGGCCGATCGGCGAGGTGGCGGCCGACGCCGAGGGGCGCCGGCTCCTGGTGACCGTGCCCGGCGAGGCGGCGTCGACCGACCGCCTGCTCGCCGTCGACACGATGCCGGAGACCGAGGGCGAGCGCGTGCACGTGCTCGCCGAGGGCGCGCGGTTCCTGCGGCCGCAGTTCGTCGGCGACCGGGTGGTCGTGAGCACGGACTCGGGCCGGGACCGGATCGGCGTCGCGCTGCTCGGGGAGTCCTGGCTCGCCGCCGAGGACGACGCCGACCTCCTCGGTCTACTCACCCCGGACGGCGGCACGCTGCTGGTGGTGCGGTCGGCCGAGGGCGTCGACACCATCCGGCTGCACGACGCCGCGACCGGAGAGCCGTGGGCGACCGTCGCGCTGCCGGTCGACGGGGTCGTCACGCGGACGCCGCCGGTCTTCTCGCCGTCCGGGCGGTACGCGGCGCTGTCCTTCACCGCGCCGGACACACCGGGCGACGTCGTCCTGCTCGACCTCGCCTCCGGGCGGGCGTCGCCCCTGACCCGCACGGTGGCCGCCTGGGACGGACCGCCGTTCGTGCACCCCGTCGACGTGCGGGTGCCGACCTCGGACGGTGAGCAGGTGCCGTGCGCGGTGTACCGGCCCGCGACACCGGACGGCTCGGCGGTGATCGTGCTGCACGGCGGGCCGGAGAGCCAGGCGGTGCGCAGCTTCGACCCGGCGGTGCAGCTGCTCGTCGCCGCCGGGCACACCGTGCTGGTGCCGAACGTCCGCGGGTCCACCGGGTTCGGCAAGCGCTGGTACGCCGCCGACGACCGGGAGCGGCGGCTCGACGTCCTGCTCGACCTCGCCGCCCTGCACGACGCCCTGCCCGGACTCGGCTGCGACCCCGCCCGCGCCGCGCTGTGGGGGCGCTCGTACGGCGGGTACCTCGTGCTGCTGGGGCTGGCGTTCCAGCCGAAGCGGTGGGCGGCGGGGGTGGACATCGCCGGCATGTCCAGCCTGGTCACGTTCCTGGAGCACACCGCGCCGCACCGGCGGGCCTACCGGGCACGCGAGTACGGCGACGACCCGGCCCTCCTCGCCGCCGCGTCCCCGCTGACCCGGGTCGGCGAGATCCGGGCGCCGCTGCTCGTGGTGCACGGGCAGAACGACCCGCGGGTCCCGGTCTCCGAGGCGCGACAGGTCGCCGACGCCACGGGCGCCGAACTGCTGGTCTTCCCGGACGAGGGCCACGGCCCCGAGAAGCGGGCGAACAAGATCATCGCCTACTCGCGGGGGATGGAGCTGCTCTCGAGGTTGTGAGGGGCGGTGGAGGTGGGGCGCGGGTCGTGGGACGCGATGTGATCGACGGGCTCGCGGGGGGCAGCGCGGCTGACGGGGGCTCGCGGGGGCAGCGCGGCAGACGGGGTCGCGGGGAACAACACGGCAGACGGGGGCTCGAGGGGGACGACGCGGCAGACGGGTCCTCCGGGCGCGATGTCGATGTCCGTCCGGTGTACTCGGCCCTCGCAATGCGCGCGGATCCGCGTGCCGGTCCTGGTGTGATCGGTCCGAGCGTGACGCTGCAGCTGCACGTACAGCAGCCTTGTGCCACTCGCGCTGGTCCTCCGGCGGGTGATCGATCCGAGCGACACGCTGCCGCTTTCACACCAGCGCTCGCGTGACGCCCACAGTGATCATGGTGATCGTCCGGCGTCCTCGGCCCTCGCAATGCGCGCGGATCCGCGTGCCGGTCCTGTGATCGATCCGAGCGTGACGCTGCAGCTGCTCGTACAGCAGCCCTGTGCCACTCGCGCTGGTCCTCCGGCGGGTGATCGATCCGAGCGACACGCTGCTGCTTTGACACCAGCGTTCGGGTAACGCCCACAGTGATCATGACGATCGTCGGTGCACTCGGGCCTCGCAATGCGCGCGGATCCGCGTGCCGGTCCGGTGATCGATCCGAGCGTGACGCTGCAGCTGCTCGTACAGCAGCCCTGTTCCGCTCGCACTGATTCTCCGGCCGGTGATCGATCCGAGCGACACGCTGCTGCTCGGCGCGCCGCATCATCGTGACGCTCGGAATGATCATCGTGCACCGGGTGCTCGTCGCCTGTCCGTGTCGAGTGCCGAGTCGTGAACGCCTGGTCCTGTCGGGCTCGGGGGCCGCGAGCTCGTGCGGGTACCGGCGGGTCAGCGCTGGTCGAAGGCGCGGGCGCCGAGCTCCGAGGAGAGCAGTTCGATGGCAACCTCTTCCGGGTCGCGGCGCACGCTTCGCTCCGCACGGGAGGCGTCGGCCTCGGCGAACATCGCCTCCTCGTCGTCCGGCGGGGGCTCGTCGGCGGGCGGCTCGGGTGGCAGCGGGATGCCGTCCTCGGTGCCGCCGCGGGGACGCTCGGACCGTGAGGGTGCCGGGCGGCGCGGCTCGGGGCGTTCCTGCCGCGCCGGTTCCGGGCGGCTCGGGCGGTCCTCCGCCGGCTCCGGTGCCTCCCGCCGCGACGGGCGCTGGGGAGCGGACCGTTGCGACGCCTGCCGGGGCGGCGGCTGGGCGGGACCGCCACCGTCGCCCGTCTCACAGCGCACCCGCCACTGCACACCGAGCACGGCATGCAGGGCGGCGACGATCACGTCCGTGTTGCGCTGGTCCGACAGCCGGCGGGCCAGGGGTGGCGAGGCGATATTGAGGACCAGCGTGTCCTCCTGCACGGCGCGGACGGTCGCGTTGACCAGCAGCGCCTCCGTGCTGCGGCTGCGCTGGCGGGCGGCGGCCAGGATCTCCGACCACACGCGTCGGACCGCACTCGCGTCCAGGCCGTGGCCCGCGGTCGCGGCAGGCGGAGCGACGGGCTCCGCCGCGGCCGCCGGACGGCTCGTGGCCGGCGGCTGTGAAGGCGCATCGGCCCGGGCGGGCGCCTCGCGGCGCTGTCGGTCGTCACGACGTCCACCTGCCGGTGCATCGCCGCCGGCACCCGCACGACCGGGAGTCACATCCCCAGGAGCCACGCCGGCAGGAGCAGCGGAACCAGCACTCTCGCGATCGGGCCGCTGCTCACGGCCCGGAACCCGAACAGGCCCGGACGCCGCATCGTCGGAGCCGCCGCCGGCAGGAGCCTCGACAGGAGCACCGGCGTCCCCCCGACCAGGTGCATCGCCGCGGGCAGGAGCCTCGCCACGCCCGGGTGCCTCAGCCAGGAGAGCGGCGTCGCGGGCAGCGGTGCCCGCTGCACTACTCGCCTTTACGGGTGGGGTGCTGTCGCCCGGAGCAGCCGGGACTCCGGTCGACGGCGCGCGATCGTCGACCTCGGCCGGAGCGGGGGCATCGGAGCCCGCCGCGCCTTCCGGTTGACGACGGCCCTCGTCCACCTCCGACGGAGCGCTCTCCTGCGCGGCGCTCTGCGGCGCAGAACCCGGGCGCGCAGCGCTTTCCTGGGCGGCAGTCTGCGGCGCGGCACCCTGCGACGCGGCGGTCTGCGGCGCGGCACCCTGCGACGCGGCGGTCTGCGGCGCGGCACCCTGCGGCGCAGCACTCTGCGGCGCGGCACCCTGCGGCGCAGCACTCTGCGGCGCGGCACCCTGCGATGCAGCCCCCTGCGGTGCAGCGCCCTGCGGCGCGACGGGCTGCGGCGCAGCGGTCTGCGGTGCAGCCCCCTGCGCTGCGGCACCACCCTGCGGCGCGGCACCCTGCAATGCAGCGCCCTGCGGCGCGGCCCCCTGCGACTCGGCGCTCTCCGGCGCAGAGCCCTGGGGCGCAGAATTCTGCGACGCAGCGCTCTGCGAGGCGGCACCCTGCCGTGCACCACTCCCCCGCTCGGCCCGCGCCGTCGCACCCGCCGGTGCAGCGCCGTCCATCGTTCGCTGCGAGCGCCGGACGAACCGCGGCGCCCCGCCGGCGACCGCCTCGGCCCCGTCCGGTGCCACCGCACCACCGGGGCCCCCGCCCCCGGACACTCCGCCACTCGACGCCACACCGCCGGAGCCCACGCCGCCGGACACCCCGCCACCCGGCTCGGGCGCAATCGCCTGCCGACGCTCCACCCGCTCCAACCGCTCGAGCAGCCCGGCGTCCGACGTGGTGGCCGCGGGCAGCAGCATCCGCGCACACAGCAGTTCGAGCAGCAGGCGCGGCGCGGTGGCGCCGCGCATCTCGGTGAGCCCCGCGTGCACGATCTCGCCGTAGCGGGTCAGCGTGGCCGGGCCCAGCCGCGCGGCCTGCTCGATCATGCGGGACAACTCGTCGTCGGCCGCCTCGACCAGGCCCTGCTCGGCGGCCTCCGGCACGGCCTGCAGCAGCATCAGGTCCCGGAGCCGCTGGAGCAGGTCCGAGGCGAAGCGGCGGGGATCGTGGCCGGCCTCGACGAGCCGGTCCACGGCCTGGTAGACGGCGGCGCCGTCGTGCGCGCCGAGGGCGTCGACCACGTCGTCGATCAGGGCTACGTCCGTGACGCCGAGCAGCGCCACCGCGCGCTCGTACGTGACGCCCTCGGACCCGGCACCGGCGAGCAGCTGGTCGAGCACCGAGAGCGTGTCCCGCGCCGAGCCGCCGCCCGCGCGGATGACCAGCGGGTACACCGCCGGTTCGACGCGCACCCCCTCGTCCGCACAGATCCGTTCCAGGAGGGCGCGGAGCGTGCCGGGCGGGATCAGCCGGAACGGGTAGTGGTGCGTGCGCGACCGGATGGTGGGCAGCACCTTGTCCGGCTCGGTGGTCGCGAAGACGAAGACCAGGTGCTCCGGCGGCTCCTCGACGATCTTCAGCAGGGCGTTGAAGCCCTGCGTGGTGACCATGTGCGCCTCGTCGACGATGAAGACGCGGTAGCGCGACTCGGCCGGCGCGTAGAAGGCGCGGTCGCGGAGCTCGCGCGCGTCGTCCACACCGCCGTGGGATGCGGCGTCGAGCTCGACGACGTCGATGTTCCCCGGCCCCTCGGGCGCGAGCGCGATGCACGAGGCGCAGCGGCCGCACGGATCCGGGGTGGGCCCCTCCACGCAGTTGAGCGAGCGGGCCAGGATCCGCGCCGACGACGTCTTCCCGCAGCCCCGCGGACCGGAGAACAGGTAGGCGTGGTTGATCCGGCCGGCGGCGAGCGCCGTGCCCAGCGGCTCGGTGACGTGCTCCTGCCCCACCACCTCGGCGAACTTCGCCGGGCGGTACTTCCGGTAGAGAGCCAGCGCCACGCGAGCGAGGCTACCCACCACCCCCGACAGGTTTCGTGAGGGGCGGAGCGGAGGGGGAGAACGAAAGGGGACCCCGCGCACCCGCCAGAGCCCGCTGACCCTTGCTGCCTTCCGGCCCTGGGGGAGTTCACAGGATGGACGCCGCGCGGGGTCCGGTGCCGAGTGTAGCCGCATGCCGCGGGGAGGGTCCCGGGGCGGGGGTCGGAAATCGCGTCGCGTATCGTTCCCGCCGGAGGATTCGCCTAGTGGCCTAGGGCGCACGCTTGGAAAGCGTGTTGGGAGCAATCCCTCAGGGGTTCGAATCCCCTATCCTCCGCCACGACGGTACGAGCGCCGGGCCCAGGCCCGGCGTTCGTCGTTCTCGGCCCGGTCAGGTCGTCCCGGGGGCCGTCACAGCGCCAGCTCGACGCCGGCCCCGGTCCGCTCCGCCGCGGCCAGGACGACGGCCGCGGCCGCCGCGTCCTGCACCGCCACCCCCACCGACTTGTAGACCGTCGGCTGGTCGTCCGCGGTCCGGCCCGGCCGCAGGCCGCAGAGGATCTCCCCCAGCTCGTCGACGGCGTCCGGGTGGATCTTCCCCCGCGCGACGAGCTCGGCGAGGTCGTTCGAGCCGACGGGAAACGGCGCGAGGGCCGTCTCCCGGTGCTCGACCACGAGCTGCGACCGGGTGAGCAGGGCCGGGTCCACCTCGCGCCCCTCCGGGACGTAGCCGACGGAGACGACGTGCGCCCCGGGCGCCACCGACTCCAGGTCCACCAGCGGCCGGAGCGTGCTCGTCGCGGCGCAGACCACGTCGGCGTCCCGCAGCGCGCCGTCGATCGTGCAGCCCCGGGCCACGACGCCCTGCCGCGCGAGGTCCTCGACCAGGTCGGCGACCTTGTGGGGGTCGCGGCCGCCGACGCGGATCTCCTCGAACGGGCGCGTCGGCGCCACGAACAGGGCGTGCGACCGGGCCTGTGGGCCCGTCCCGAGGACGGCCAGGACGCGAGCGTCCGACCGGGCGAGGGCCCGCACGGAGAGGGCCGACGCCGCGGCGGTGCGGTCCGCGGTGACGACGTCGCCGTCCATGAGGGCGCGCAGGCTGCCGTCCTCGGGCGCGAACACGGCGATGACGGCCTGGTGCGAGGGCCGGTCCACCGCCCCGTTGCCCGGGTAGACGGTCAGCAACTTGGCGGCGACCACGCCGAGCGTCCCGCTGTAGGCGGGCATGGCGGCGAGCAGCCCGATCTCGCCGACCCGCGCGGCGACCCGCGGCGGGACGGACGCGCGGCCCGTGCTGAGGTCGATCATCGCGGTCGCGACCGCCTCGACCAACGCGTCCGGGTCGAGCAGGGCCCGGACGGCGGCTCGGTCGAGCAGGCGCATCGCACGATGATCCTGAGGGGCCGCCACGGCGTCAACGCCCGGGAACGACGAACGCCGGGGGGCCCTCGCGGGCCCGCCCGGCGGGTCTGGCGGTAGCGGTGGGATTTGAACCCACGGAGGCGTGAACCTCACGCGCTTTCGAGGCGCGCTCCTTCGGCCGCTCGGACACGCTACCGCCGACAAGGTTACAAGCCCTGCTTCCGCGTCCCGTCAGGCCCCCCGGTGCCCCGCGAAGAACGCCTCCAGGAGGGCCGCGGCCTCGGCGGCCCGGACCCCGCCCACCACCTCGGGACGGTGGCTGAGCCGGCGGTCGCGCAGGACATCCCACAACGACCCGGCCGCGCCGGTCTTGGGCTCCCACGCCCCGAACACCACCCGCTCCACGCGAGCGAGCCCGAGGGCTCCCGCGCACATCGTGCAGGGCTCGACGGTCACGGCCAGCGTGCATCCCTCGAGGCGCCACTCGCCGCGGACCCGGGCGGCCTCGCGCAGCGCGAGGATCTCGGCGTGCGCGGTCGGGTCACCCAGGGCCTCCCGGGCGTTCGCGGCGGCCGCCAGCTCACGACCCGCCGGGTCGACGACCACGGCGCCGATCGGCACGTCCCCGGTCCGCAGGGCACCGGCCGCGACCTCGAGGGCGCGGCCGAGCAGCACGTCGTCGGCCGGGGTGGGCAGCACCCGGCCATCGTGCCCGGTCGGCGCCGATGTTCGCTCCGCAAGCTCCGCTCGGCGCCGATGTTCGCTCCGCAAGCTCCGCTCAGCTGCCGACGAGCTTCGCCAGCTCCTCGCCGAAGCCGCAACGACGGCCGATCACGGCCAGCTGCTCGTCCGGGTACAGCTCGAAGTCGCCGGCGAGCACGTTCAGCTCCTCGGCCGGCAGCCCGAGATCGGCGAGGATGGCGAGGTCGCCCTCGGGCCACGGGTCGTCGTCGAGCGCGTCCTCGTCCGGGGGGAGCTCCACCCGCAGCAGGTCCAGCACGTCCGCCGCGACGTCGTAGTCCAGCGCCGCCGCGGCGTCGGACACCATCAGGGACACCCCGCCCGGGACGGGCCGGAGGAGGACGAAGAACTCGTCGTCGACGTCGAGCAGCCCGACGACCGCGCCGGTGGACCGCAGCCCGCGCAGCTCGGTGATCGCGGCGTCGAGATCGACCAGGGCGTCGGGATCCAGGCGCACGCACCGCCACCGTCCCTCCTCCCGGATCGCGGCGACCGCGAACCCGGGCAGCGAGGAACCACGTGCCTCCGTGGGCGCCTCCACCGTCTGCACCGGCATGCGGACCACGGTAGGCGCGATCCGGCTGTGTCACAAACCACAATTCGGGTGGACGTCGCCGCGGTGCCAGGATCGGGGAGTGCCCGACCTCGCGACCGCCCCCGCCACCCTCCTGGGCGCCGCCCGGTCGCTGCAGCCGCGTGCCGTCGCGCTGCGCCGGGCCCTGCACCGCCGACCCGAGGTGGGCCTGGACCTGCCGCACACCCGGGACGCCCTGCTCGCCGACCTGGCCGACCTCCCGCTGCGCCTGCACCTCGGCCGGGAGCTGAGCTCGGTCGTCGGGGTGCTGGAGGGGGCCCGGCCCGGCCGCACCGTGCTGCTCCGCGCGGACATGGACGCCCTGCCGCTGCGGGAGGACGTCCCGGTCCCCTTTCGCTCCGAGGTCGAGGGCGTGATGCACGCCTGCGGCCACGACCTGCACGTCGCGATGCTGGCCGCGGCCGCGCGGCTGCTGTGCGAGCGGCGCGACCAGCTCGCCGGGCGGGTGGTGCTGATGTTCCAGCCGGGCGAGGAGGGCTTCCACGGTGCCCGTCAGATGATCGACGAGGGGCTGCTGGAGCGCCGCGGACCAGGCGGCCGGCCGGACGCCGCCTACGCCTTGCACGTCAGCGCCACGATGCCGAGCGGCGAGGTGCACACCCGACCGGGACCGATCATGGCGGCGGCGGACGTCGTGCGGGTCACGGTGACCGGCCGCGGCGGGCACGCGTCGGCCCCGCACCACGCCGTGGATCCCGTGCCGGCCGCGGCGGCGATGGTCGGCGCCCTGCAGACCATGATCACCCGAAAGGTGGACACCCACGACCCCGCGGTGCTGACCGTGAGCCGGATCAGCGCCGGAACCACCGACAACGTCATCCCGGAGACCGCGGAGCTCGAGGGCACGCTCCGGACGATGTCCGAGAGCGTGCGGCGGGCGGTGCGGGCCGAGATCGAGCGCGTCTGCACGCACACCGCCCTCGCGCACGACTGCACCGCACGGGTCGAGATCGAGCCGGGCTACCCGGTGACCGTCAACGACCCGGCCGCCACCGCCCGGTTGTCCGACGTCGCACGCCGGCTGCTCGGCGACGCCCGCGTCGGCACCCTGCCCACGCCGATCATGGGCGCCGAGGACTTCGCCTACGTGCTGGGCCGGGTGCCCGGCGCGCTGGCGTTCCTGGGGGCCTGCCCGCCCGGCGTCCCGCCGCACGAGACCCCGCCCAACCACTCCAACCGGGTCCGGTTCGACGAGTCCGTGCTGCCCGCGGGCGCCGCCCTCTACGCGGCGCTGGCCCTGCTCTGACGGACCGGCCCTGACGGGATGGCAGGCTGGGTCGGTGACCAGCCTGCGCGATCTCTCCCTGGCCCTGCGCTCCGGCGAGCTCTCGCCCGTGGAGCACGTCCGGGACGTCCTGGACCGGCTCGCCGCCGACGAGCACGCGGCCGTCGTCACCCTCGACGCCGAGCGCGCGCTGGCCACCGCCGAGGAGCGCGGCGCGGAGCTGGCCCGGCACGAGTGGCGCGGCCCGCTGCACGGGGTCGCGGTCGGCGTCAAGGACCTGTTCGACGTCGTCGGGCTGCCCACGCGGGCGGGCTCGGCGGTGCTCGCCGACGCCCCCGCCGCGACCACCGAGGGCCCGGTCGTGGCGCGGCTGCGCGAGGCGGGCGCGGTGATCGTCGGGAAGCTGGCCACGCACGAGTTCGCCTACGGCCCGACCGGCGACGTCTCGGCCACCGGCCCCGTCCGCAACCCGCACGACCCGACCCGGATCACCGGCGGGTCGTCGTCCGGCTCGGCGGCGGTGGTCGCCGCCGGACACCTGCCGGTCGCGCTCGGCACGGACACCGGGGCGAGTGTGCGGACGCCCGCCGCGCTGTGCGGGGTGGTCGGGCTCAAGCCCGTGTACGGCACACTCTCGATCGACGGCGTGTTCCCGCTGGCCGAGACCCTGGACACGGTCGGGATCCTGGCCGCGGACACACACTCGGCCTCCGTCGCGTGGGACGTCCTCTCGCGGCCGGGCGGCACGGGCGGCGGCATCCAGCCGCCCGGGATCCGCGGCGCGCACGTCGGGGTGCTGGTCGACGACTACTGGCAGGCCGCCGACCCTGTGCTGGCCGAGGCCGTGCGCGAGTCCGTGCGGCTGCTGGAGAAGGCGGGCGCCGAGATCGTCGAGATCCGGACGCCGTTCATCGGCGAGCTGGCCGCGTCGTACGCCGAGATCGTCGGCGCCGAGGCCTACGCGACGCACCGGGACTGGCTCGCGACCCGGCGGTCGGACTACCAGCCCGAGACCGTCGAGCGGCTGGAGATGGTCGCGGACCGGCCCGCGCACGCGTACGTGGCGGCGCAGCGGACCCGCAGGCGGCTCACCACCGAGTTCCGGGCCGCGGTCGCGGACATGGACGTGCTGGTCAGCGCCACGACCCGGCTCCGCGCCACCCCGATCGGCGAGCGGACGGTCGACGGCGTGTCCGTGCGCTCGGCGATGCTCGCGCTGACCAGCCCGTTCAACCTCACGAAGTGGCCGTCGGTGTCGGTGCCCGCGCCGGTCCCGCCGGGTGAGCTGCCCGGGGGTGTGCAGATCACCGGGGTCCGGCTCGAGGAGCGGGGCATCCTGCGGGTGGCGCGGGCGCTGGAGCGGGACTGAGAGCCCGCGGGGACTGCGGGGCCCGGCGGCCCGGGGGTCGGCTAGCCTGCTCGCCCATGCGAGCGGTGTGCGTGGTGGGGACCGGGCTGATCGGCGGGTCGCTGCTGCGCGCGGTGACGGACGCGGGCCGGGAGTGCTGGGGCGTCGCCGCCTCCGACGGCACCGCGCAGGCCGCCCGCGCCGACGGCTTCGACGTGACCACCGATCTCGACGCCGCCCTCCGCCGGGCCGGCGAGGCCGACGCGCTGGTGGTGGTCGCGGTGCCGCTGCCCGCGGTCGAGGGCGTGCTGAGGCGGGTCGACGCGGTGGCGCCGACGGTCCGGCTGACCGACGCCGTGAGCGTCAAGGTCGCCGTGGCCGACGCCGTCGCCACCTTCGCCCCGCGGGCCCGGTACGTCGGCGGGCACCCGATGGCCGGCACGGCCGAGTCCGGCTGGGCCGCGGGGGGCGGGGAGCTGTTCCGCGGGGCCGCATGGGTGGTGAGCGCCGACGACGGCGCGGACCTCGACGTGTGGCGGGACGTCGCCGAGCTGGCGTGGGCCTGCGGCTCGCGGGTCGTGCCGGCGGCGTCGGACGAGCACGACCTCGCCGTCGCCCGGATCTCCCACCTCCCGCACCTGTTCGCCGCCGTGCTGGCGACGGTCGGCGCCGGCGAGCCGGACGACGACCTGGCCCTCGCCCTCTCCGCGGGCTCCTTCGCCGACGGCACCCGGGTCGCCGGCACCCGTCCCGAACTGACCCTGGCCATGTGCGAGGGCAACCGGTCGGCGCTGCTCGCCGCGGTCGACGAGGCCCTCGGCCGGCTCGGCGTGATGCGCGGGGCACTGGCCTCGACCGGCGGGCTCAAGGCCACCGTCGAGTCCGGGTACCTCGCGCGGCAGCGGTGGGCCTCGACGCGCGAGCCGCTGGCCCTGGACGTCTCGCTCGACGGGCCCGACGCCCTCGCCGAGCTGCGCGAGCTCGGCCGCCGGGGAGACGTGGTCGGCGGCTGGAAGTAACCGGACGCCCCCGCCTCAGCCCTCCCAGGTGTGGTGCACGGCCTCGACGTTGTTGCCGTCCGGGTCGCGCAGGAACACCGCGTAGTACCCCGGGTGGTACTCCGGCCAGACCCGTGGTGCGTGCAGCACCTCGGCGCCCGCCTCCTGCGCGGCCTCGTGCACCGCGTCGACGCACTCGCGGGACGGCGCGGCGAGCGCGAGGTGCACCGGCCGGTTCTCCCCGCCCTCGACGAGCGGGCCCAGCCAGAGATCCGGCGCGCCCTCCGGCCCCGCCAGCCCGACGACCGGTCCCTCGTCCTGCGGGAAGCGCATGGCCTCGCGCAGCCCAACCGGACCGAAGACGCGCAGGTAGTAGGCGGCCGCGGCCTCGACGTCGGCGCACTGCAGCCCCAGATGGTCCAACATGGGCGCAGGGTAGCGCCGACCACCGACGGAAACGGTCAGCCCTGCGTGGCCGGCTCCGCCCGCTCGTTCGACACCAGTGCGGCGAGCCCCGGGTACGACAGCACGAACCCGTCCGCGTCGACCTCGAGCTCGACCCGGGTCTCGGCCCAGGAGAACTCGACCACCGCCGGCGAGTTCCCCTCGGCGACCCGGACCGTCCGGTAGCGCTGCCTCGTGGTGGTCACTTCCAGGTGCGGCAGCGAGACGAAGACCAACGGGAGCTCGGCGTCGATGCGCTCGCGGTGCGCGTTCAGGCGGCGGATCGGCAGGGCGTTGAACAGCGGGCTGAAGGCCAGGCCCACGTCGGCGCCGTCGTAGTCGCGGCGTGCGCTGCCCGACCCGTCGTCGAAGAGCCAGAAGCCCTCGGTCCGGCTGATCGTCAGGTGCTTCTCCGACCCGGTCGTGGCCGAGCTGACCGAGAGCCGGCCGAGCGTGCCGTCCTCGCGGACGACCAGGCTGTACGACGCCGTGAAGTCGCCCTCCGGGTCCGGCCGGACGATCCGGCCGTGCGCGCGGAACCCGGCGGGCTCGGGTCCGAAGTGCACGCGGGTGCCCTCGAGGCCCGGGCGGCCGTCGGCCTGCCAGGTGAGCATTGTCGTCATCGACACCACCGTAGGGAGCGGGGACGGACGTCCTCGCGGGGACGCCCGTCGTCGGGCGGGTGAGCTACGGGGAGGGCGGCTGGGCCCGGTCCCCGGTCGGTGCGGCGGGGAGGGACCTCGGCCGTCCGTCGTGTCCGGTCGGTGCCCGGCCCGCCGGTTCGTGCGTCTCCACGGTGGGTGCCCCCTTCTCGACCATCGCCCTCCGCGTCATCCAACACCTCCGTGGCGCGGGTTTCCAGACGTGTCGCATCAGCCCTCCCGTCGCACGTCGGCGGGATCGACGTCGGCGCGGACCCCGCGGAACGCCGGCTGGCGCAGCCGCCCGTCCGAGGTCCAGCCGTGGTGCGCCACCTCGACCGCGACGACCGGCTCGCACCAGTGCGCCCCGGCGGCCTCGGCGCGGGGCGGCCGGCCGCGGAAGGGCGGCGCGTCCGTCTCCAGGTCCGGGACCAGCTCGCCGAGCACGCGCTGCACCGCCGCCCCGGCCAGGGCCACGCCGACCCGGCCCGCGTAGACCAGGTCGCCGCCGTCCGGCACCCCGAGCAGCAGCGCCGCGATCCGGGTCCCGGACCGCTCGGGCCGCCAGCCGCCGACCAGACAGGTCTGGGTGTGCCGGTGGGTCACCTTCACCCAGGCGGGGCTGCGCCGCCCCGGCCGGTACTCCGACTCCCGGCGCTTGGCGAGGATGCCCTCCATCCCGCGCCGCCCCGTCGCCTCGAACAGCGCGCGGCCGTCCGTGTAGAGCGGCGAGAGCTGCAGCGCCGGGACCGCGGAGGTGGTGAGGCGCTCGAGGGTGGCCCGGCGCTCGTGCAACGGCCGCTCCAGCAGCGGGACGCCGTAGAGCCGCAGCACGTCGAACACCATGAACGTGACGGGCCGGGCCAGGGCGCGGGCGCGCGTCACCGGCCGGTGCACCCGGTCGGCCAGCGCGGCGAAGCTCGGGACGCCCTCCTCGAGCAGGACGACCTCGCCGTCGAGCACGAGGTCCGGGGCGATCGCGGTCAGCCCGGACAGCTCCGGGAAGGTCGCGGTGACGTCCTGACCGGCCCGCGTGACCAGGTGAACCTCACCGTCGGTGACCTCCGCGAGCAGCCGCATGCCGTCCCACTTCACCTCGTAGACCCATTCCGGCCCCGTCGGGAGCGGTCCGGGAGTGGCGAGCATGGGCTGCACACCGTCATGCTGTCACCCGACGGGCCGTCACGGACGGCAACCGGTGCGGAAGGGACGGGCCTCGATGCGCGCGATGTGGAGCGGCGCGGTGTCCTTCGGACTGGTCAGTGTGCCGATCAAGCTGTACTCGGCCACGACCAACCACGACATCCGCTTCCACCAGGTGCACGGCGCCGACGGCGGCCGCATCCGGTACAAGCGGACCTGCACGGTGTGCGGCGAGGTCGTGGAGTACGCGGACATCGTCAAGGGCTACGAGACCGAGGACGGCGAGCTCATCACGCTCGACGAGGCGGACCTCGACTCGCTCCCGGTGGCGAGCGGGCACGAGATCGACGTGATCGAGTTCGTGCCGGCGGACCAGATCGACCCGCTGCTGTTCGACAAGAGCTACTACCTCGAGCCGGAGACCAAGGCGGCGAAGCCCTACGCGCTGCTGCGCGAGGCGCTGGCCGAGACCGACCGGATGGCGATCGTGCGGTTCGCCCTGCGGCAGCGGGAGAGCCTGGCGCTGCTGCGGGTGCGGGACAAGACGATCGTGCTGCAGACGATGCTGTGGCCGGACGAGGTGCGCGAGCCGGACTTCGACGTCCTCGAGCAGGACATCGAGCTGCGGCCGCAGGAGAAGCAGATGGCCGCGTCGCTGATCGAGAGCATGGGCGCGGACTTCGACCCGGCGGAGTTCCACGACGAGTACCGGGACGCCGTCGTCGACCTGATCGAGTCGAAGAAGGAGCACGGCGACACCAAGCCCGCCCCGGTCGAGCAGAAGCGCGAGGACGAGGGCGACTCGATGACGGACCTGCTCTCGGCGTTGCAGGCCAGCGTCGAGGCCGCGCGGGGTTCGTCCGGGAAGAAGGCCGCGACGAGGGCCGGCGCGGAGCCGCAGGAGACCGAGGAGCCGGAGGAGAAGCCGGCCCGCGCCCGCAAGACGGGCACCCGCCGCAAGAAGGCCGACGAGGGCGAGGACGGCGCCGAGAAGAAGACCACGACCCGCAAGCGCCGCACCGCCTGACCCGTGGGTGCGTACTGCCGCTGGAGGGGCAGTACGCACTCACGAGCGCAGGGGACCTGCGGGGACGCGGTCAGGGGCCGAGCGAGCTCTGCGCCGGCGTCTGGTCCTTCTGCAGCGAGCCGAACAGGGCGCCGGCCCGGGTCTTGTCCCACCGCACCACCGACTGCCCGCCGATCGTCGGCGTGCTGCCGACCGGTGCCGTGGTCGCGATGCCGCCGTTGGTGACCCCGCGCATCGCCAGGCCGAGCTGGGCGACGTTCCAGATGTGGTCGTCGTCGTCGACGGTCACCAGGCCCGTCATCGCGTCGGCCAGCGGGACCACGCGGAACGGGTTGACCAGCGTCCCGACGCTCGTCGCCTTGGCGATCAGGGCGGAGAGGAACTCGCGCTGCCGCTGGACGCGGTCGAAGTCCGAGCCCGCCGTCGCGCGGGTGCGGACGTACCCCAGCGCGGTCTGCCCGTCGAGCTCCTGGCAGCCGGCCTGGATGTCCAGCGCCGCCTTCGGGTCCTTGATCGCCTTCGGGACGCACAGGTCGACGCCGCCCACCGCGTCGACGGCGTCGACGAACCCGCCGAACCCGATCTCCGCGTAATGGTCGATGTGGAGGCCGGTGGCGGCCTCGACCGAGCTGATCAGCAGCGGTGCCCCGCCGAAGGCGTAGGCGGCGTTGAGCTTGTTCGAGCCGTGCCCCGGGATCGGCACGTAGGAGTCGCGCGGGAGGCTGACCAGCACCGAGCCCGAGCTGCCGGAGTGCAGCAGCATGATCGTGTCCGTGCGCTGGCCGGCGGCGTCGCCGGTGCCGAGCCGCTCCTCGTCCTCGGCGGAGAGGTCGGCGCGGCTGTCCGAGCCGACGATGAGCCAGTTCGTGCCGGACGACTCGGCGGTGCTGTCCGCGGGCAGCGCCGCAACCCGGTTCAGGTTCTGGTCCAGGTAGACGCCCCAGCCGAGCAGCGCGACGAGGACCAGCGCGAGTGCGATCTTGATGCGTCTCCCCCGGTGTCCGGGACGGCGGGTCCGGGGCTGCCTCGGAGGCTTCGGCGGCCGGGTCCGGACGGGCGGGCGGTACGTCTCCGGTGCAGGTGCCCCGGACGGCATCATCCGGGTGCTCTGCGGCGGCGGACCCTGCCGCGGAGGTGGCCCCGTCGGCCGTCCGCCGGGGGGCATCGGACGGCCCCGGGGCGGCGGCCCGGGTCGGCGCTGCGGCTGGGCGGTCCAGCCCGGCCCGCCGCCGCGCCGCGGTGGCGGGGCGCGCGGGCCGGGCGGCGGCCCGGCCGGGCCGCGTCGATCACCGTTCATCCGTCCCTGCACCGTCCCGTCGGTGTCGAGGCTCGCTCCGCAAGCTCCGCTCGAGGCGATGCTCGCTGCGCAAGCTCCGCTCGGCGAGTCGCCGGTCCGCTCCTGACGCGGACCACGGTAGCGAGGGGCCGTACCGGTCCCTCACCCCTGGGACGCGCGGGAGCGGCCGAGGTTGCGCGACGGTCCCGGACCCGCGCCGGTCGGTGCCGGCGGCGGGCCGGAAGGATCATCGGGCGGGTCTACTTCAGGAGCTCCTCGCCCTCGAACTTCCCGAGCTCCTCCCGGTAGAACTCCAGCCCGACGCCGTTGGGGTCCCGGATGTAGAGGCTGTTCTCGACGCCGCGGTCCGGGCCGAGGTAGTCGATGCCGGCCTCGTCGAGGCGGGCCTTCGCCCTGTCGAACTCCTCCGCCGAGGTGGACAGCGCGAGGTGCTGCACGGCGCCGATCGTCTCGGTGAACTCCGGGTGGTCGTGGCCCGGGAAGTCGAAGAAGCCCAGCAGGTTGCCGTGACCGATGTCGAAGAAGAAGTGGCTGGAGCCGCGGTAGTCGCGGTTCTCCACGAGCTCGACGAGCGGGAAGCCCAGCAGGTCCTGGTAGAACCGGATGGTCTCCTCGACGTCCTTGCAGATCAGTGCGAGGTGGTGGACACCCTGCACGGTGGTCGGCTTCCGGTCGGCGGGCGCCTGCAGGTACTTCTCGCGCAGGGCGGCGCGTCGGGCGCGGACGGCCTCGAGCTCGGCTCCCTCGGGCTGCGGCATCGGAATCCCCTCTCCGTCGGTGGTGCCCCGTCCAACGATTGTTGAGCGTGCAACATTCCGTCCCTGCTTCGGGAAACGGTAGCGCCGCGCGGCATGATCGGCCCGTGGATGCGCTGCCCCTTTCCGAGGACGACCTGGCCGATCCGGGGGTCCTCGAGCCACACCGCGTCGTGCCGCGCCGGCTGCGGCTGCCCGAGGCCGCGGTGCTGTGCTTCTTCCCCGAGGTCGTGGCCGCGGTGCCCGCGGTCCGGACGGTGCACCTGACCTCCGAGCTCGGGCCGTGGCCGGTGCACGAGATCGAGCGGGACGGGCGGCGGCTGGCGGTGATCCAACCCGGCGTGGGCGCGCCGCTCTCGGCGATCTTCCTCGAGGAGCTGATCGCGCTCGGCGTACGGGCGGCGGTGGCCGTCGGCGGAGCGGGCTCGCTCGTGCCGGAGCTGACCGTCGGCCACGCGGTCGTGGTCGACAGCGCCCTGCGGGACGAGGGCACCTCCTTCCACTACCTGCCCGCCGCCCGGGTCGTCGAGGCCGATCCCGCGGGCGTCGCGGCGCTGACCGCCACGCTCGACACGGCCGACGTCCCGTACGTCACCGCCCGCGCCTGGACCACGGACGGCGTGTTCCGCGAGACGCGGGGTCGGGTCGCCCGGCGCGTTGCCGAGGGCTGTGCGGTGGTGGACATGGAGGCGTCGGCGTTGATCGCCGTCGCCAGGTACCGCGGCATCCGGCTCGCCCACCTGCTCTTCGCCGGGGACTCCCTCGCGGGCGACGAGTGGGAGCACCGGGGCTGGACGACCGCCGCCGAGATCCGCGCCGCCCTCTTCGAGCTGGCCGCCGATGCGGCCGTGCGCCTCGACGTCCAGGACGTTCCCGCAGCTCACCGAGGATCGTGAGGGGAAAGTGCCGTTCTGGGGGCAGTTGCCGCTCACGGGGTGCGCAGGGCCTCCACCAGGCCGGCGAAGCGGGCGGGGCCGGAGGTGTCGCCCGGGCGGTTGAAGCGGACCCGATGGGCGAGTGAGCCGTAGCGGCGGCGGAGGGCGGCGGCGACCTCCTGCTCCGTGCCGACCGAGCACATGCTCTCCAGGATCTCGTCGGTGACGAGCGGGACCATCTCGTCCCACCTCCCGCGCTTGGACAGCGTGTTGAGGTCGGTCTGCAGGTCGCCCCAGCCGTGCAGCTCCAGCACCGGGCGGTAGGCGGGTGTCGAGCCGTAGAAGGAGATCTGCCGGCGGACGGCCTCGACGTCGGCCTCGTCGAGCGCGACGAACGCCGACAGTGCGATCTCCAACGGCGCCATGCCCTCACCGCGGTGGGCCTCGACCTCGGGCAGGATCACCTCCCGCAGGTACCTCTCGGTGAGGAACGGGTGGGTGAACAGCCCGTCGGCCACCTGCGCGGTCGCCCGGAGCATGTGCGGCCCCACGGCGGCGAGGAACACCTTCGGCGGCCCGTACGGGTTCTCCGGCGGCACGAAGTTCGGCGTCATCAGCGTGTGGTCGTAGAACTCGCTGCGGTGGTGCAGCCGCTCGCCGGTGTCCCAGGCGTGCCAGATCGCCCGCAGCGCCAGCACGAAGTCCTTCATCCGCGCGGCGGGCTTCGACCAGGGCATGGAGAACCGCCGCTGGACGTGCGGGCGGATCTGGCTGCCGAGGCCCAGCACGAACCGGCCGCGGGAGAAGCGCTGCAGGTCCACGGCCTGGTACGCGACGGTCATCGGTGTCCGGGCGAAGGCGATCGCGACGGACGAGCCCAGCTCCAGCCGGGTGGTGTGCTCCGCGCCGACGGCGATCGGCAGGAACGCGTCGGCCCGGTTCTCGCTGTTCCACGCGCCGTGGAAGCCGATCTCCTCGGCCACCCGGGCGTCCTCCGCCACGTGCTCGAGGCCGTCCCGCAGCCGGGCGTCGATCTTCACGGGCCCCGACTCTGCCCCGCGGCCGGCCCGCGGGTCAACGCCGCCCCTGCCCACCCGCGCGTCGGGCCGCAGGCGCTCAGGTGGCGGCACCCAGCCGCCCCGCCAGCGCCTCGTGCCGGCGCGCGCTGTCGGCGTTCATCCCGGTGATCGTCACCTCGGTCCCGCGGGCCGCGTACTTCTGCACGACGGCGTCGAGCGCGGCCACCGTGGAGGCGTCCCAGACGTGGGCGCCGGACAGGTCGATCGTCACGTCCGCGGGATCGTCGGCGTAGGCGAAGCGGAGCACGAGGTCGTTGCTGGAGGCGAAGAACAGCTGGCCGCGGACCCGGTAGACGGCGCGCTCCCCCTCGACCTGGCGGTCGACCTCGACCAGCCGCGCCACCCGCCGGACGAAGAGCAGCGCGGCGACCACGATCCCCACGCCGACCCCGTAGGCGAGGTTGTGCGTGGCGACGGTGACCACCACGGTCGAGAGCATCACCGCGGTCTCGCTGCGCGGCATGCGGCGCAGCGTGCGGAGGCTGTGCCAGTCGAACGTCCCGACCGCCACCATGATCATGACGCCGGCGAGGGCGGCCATCGGGATCCGCGCGACGACCGGGCCGAGGACCACGCACAGCACCAGCAGGAACGCCCCGGCGAGGAAGGTGGACAGCCGGGTGCGCGCACCGGCCCGGACGTTGACCATCGTCTGGCCGATCATCGCGCAGCCGCCCATCCCGCCGAAGATCCCGGTGACGACGTTGGCCACGCCCTGGCCCCACGACTCGCGGCGGGCGTCCGAGCGGGTGTCGGTGATCTCGTCGACCAGGCGCGCGGTCATCAGCGACTCGAGCAGTCCGACGAGCGCCATGCCGACCGCGTACGGGGCGATGATCCGCAGCGTCTCCCAGGTCACCGGCACGTCCGGCAGGCCGGGCACCGGGAGCGTCGACGGCAGGGCACCCTGGTCGCCGACCGTCGGCACCGAGATGCCGGCGCCGACCGTCACCGCGGTGAGCACGACGATCGCCACGAGCGGCGCCGGCACCGCCGTGGTGATCCGGGGCAGCACGACCATGATCACCAGGCCGGCGGCCAGCAGCGGGTAGACGGCCCACGGCACACCCCACACCTGCGGGAACTGGGCCGCGGCGACGAGGATCGCGAGCGCGTTGACGAAGCCGACCATCACGCTGCGGGGCAGGAAGCGCATCAGCTTCGCCACCCCGAGGAGCCCGAACACCACCTGCAGGACGCCGGCCAGGAGCACGGCGGCCACCAGGTGGGGCAGTCCGTGGTCACGGACCAGCGGTGCCACCACCAGGGCGACCGCGCCGGTGGCGGCGGAGATCATCGCCGGCCGGCCGCCGACCACGGCGATCGTCACGGCCATGGTGAAGGAGGCGAACAACCCGACCCGGGGGTCGACGCCGGCGATGATCGAGAAGGCGATCGCCTCCGGGATCAGCGCGAGCGCGACCACCAGGCCGGACAGCACCTCGGTGCGCAGGACGGCCGGCTTCCTCAGGGCGGACGGGGTGGACGGGGCAGGACGGGACACGGGCGGCCTTCACGGTCGTCGCCGGGCAGCGGTCGGCGACGGTGCGGAGGCTGCGGCGGGGAGTACGGGGAGCGCGCGGACGGCGCAGGGGTGACGCTAGGGGCGCTGCGGGCGTTGCGGGCGAACCGCTGTGACCGATCCGACGCCTCCCCCGCGTCCGTCCGGCCCTGAACGATCGATAAGAAGACCCTTGAGTGTGACGTCGCCGTCATGTGAGACTCGCGCGGTCGTCCGAGACCCCCAGCGTCGGAGGAAAGCGTGAAGACCAAGGGTGCCCTGCTGTACGAGCCGAACACCGACTGGGAGGTCGAGGAGATCGAGATCGGCGACCCGGTCGCCGGCGAGGTGCACGTCCGGCTGGCCGCGACCGGCCTCTGCCACTCCGACGAACACGTGCGGACCGGGGGAAACACCGTGCCCGTGTACCCCGTGCTCGGCGGGCACGAGGGCGCCGGCGTGGTCACCAAGGTGGGCCCCGGCGTCGTCGGACTGGAGGAGGGCGACCACGTCGTCCTCGGCTTCATCCCCGCCTGCGGCGTCTGCAAGCCCTGTTCCAAGGGCATGCAGAACCTCTGCGACCAGGGCGCGAACCTGCTCACGGGCAAGGCGATCGCCGACGACACCTTCCGGATCACGGCGTCGGGCAACCCCGTCTCGCCGATGTGCCTGCTCGGGACGTTCTCGCCGTACGTCTGCGTGAACCAGTCGTCGGTCATCAAGATCGAGAAGGACGTCGACCTGGCCACCGCGGCCCTGCTCGGCTGCGGCGTGTCCACCGGCTGGGGCTCCACCGCCTCGATCGGCGGGACCAAGGCGGGCGACGTCGTGGTGGTCGTCGGCGTGGGCGGCGTCGGGATCAACGCGGTGCAGGGCGCCGCGGCGGCCGGCGCGCGCATGGTCGTCGCGGTCGACCCGGTGGCCTACAAGCGCGAGTGGGCCCAGGAGTTCGGCGCCACCCACACCTTCTCGTCGATGTCCGAGGCGCTCGAGCCGCTGCGCGACCTCACCTGGGGCACCATGGCCGACACCGTGGCGCTCACCGTCGGCGAGCTCGAGGGCGACATGATCCAGCCGGCGCTGGACCTCACCGCCAAGGGCGGCCAGGTCGTCGTCACGGCGATCGCGGACATGCAGCAGATCGACGCCAAGGTCGGGCTCTTCGAGCTGGCCCTGCTGCAGAAGCGGATCCAGGGCGCGATCTTCGGCGGCATCAGCCCGCGCACCCAGATCCCGCGGCTGCTCGACGAGTACCGCGCCGGCCGGCTCAAGCTCGACGAGCTCGTCACCCGCACCTACAGCCTGGAGGAGATCAACCAGGGCTACCAGGACATGCGCGACGGGAAGAACCTGCGCGGAGTCGTCCGCTACACCGAGGCCGACTGGTAGGCCCCGGTCAGGCACGCTCTCCTCCGGCGGCGGGCGCTCCCGCCGCCGGAGGACGACCCACGTCCAGGCGACCTCAGGAGAACGATGACGTCCCCGCGACTGCCCGGCAGCGGCCTGCACTGGATCGCGCAGATCGACCGGCACGCCCACCAGACGCCCGACCGCGCCGCCCTGGTCTTCCGCGGCGAGCGGATCACCTGGACGCGGCTGCGGTCGCGGGTGCGGGCGCTGGCCGGGGCGTTGGCCGAGCAGGGGGTCCGCGAGGGCGACCGGGTGGCGGTGCTGATGAGCAACCGCCCGGAGTTCCTCGAGGCGGTGCTGGCCGCGAACGCCCTGCGCGCCATCGCGGTGCCGGTGAACTTCCGGCTCTCGGCCGAGGAGGTCGCCTTCATCCTGGAGGACAGCGGCTCCGTCGCGCTGGCCGTCGACGCAGACCTCGCCCCGCTCGCCGCGCAGGTCCGCGGCACGCTCGCGGGCCCCGGCGTCGTGCTGGTCACCGGCACCGACCCGGCCGAGGCCGGCCCCGGCTCGTTGTCCCTGGACGAGCTGGCCGGCGGACCCGAGCGTCCGCTGCCCGAGGTCGCGATCGACGAGCACGACCCCGCGCTGATCATGTACACGTCCGGCACCACCGGGCGGCCCAAGGGCGCGGTCCTGTCCCACCTCAACCTGTCGGTGCAGACCCAGACACTGATCCGCTACTGGCGGCTGTACCGGGACGACGAGGTCAACCTCTGCGCCTCGCCGATGTTCCACATCGCCGCGATCGGCGGGATCGCGCCGCTCATCGCGACCGGCGGCACCACGGTGATCCTGCCCAGTGGCCAGTTCGACCCCGACGCGCTGCTCGACGTCCTGGAGCGCGAGCGGGTCACGCACGTCTTCCTGGTCCCGGCGCAGTGGCAGGCCGTGGTCGGCGTGCCCGAGGCCGGCAAGCGTGCCGGCCACCTGCGGGTCATGTGCTGGGGCGCGGCCCCGGCGTCGGTCACCCTGCTGGAGCGGATGGCCGAGACCTTCCCCGGCGTGCCCAACGTGTGCACCTTCGGCCAGACCGAGATGTCGCCGGTCACCACGGTGTTGGAGGGCGAGGACGCGATCCGCAAGATCGGGTCGGTCGGCAGGCCCGTGCCCGCGGTGTCCATCCGGATCGTCGACGACGAGATGAACGACGTCCCGCAGGGCGCCGTCGGCGAGATCGTCTACCGCGGCCCTAACCTGATGCAGGGCTACTGGAACCTGCCCGAGGCCACGGAGGAGTCCTTCGCCGGTGGCTGGTTCCACTCCGGCGACCTGGTGCGGGAGGACGAGGAGGGCTTCCTCTACGTCGTCGACCGCAAGAAGGACATGATCATCTCCGGCGGGGAGAACATCTACTGCGCCGAGGTGGAGAACGTCCTGGCCGGGCACCCGTCCGTGGCCGACGTCGCCGTGGTCGCCGCGCCGCACGAGAAGTGGGGCGAGACGCCGGTCGCGGTGGTCGTGCCGACGGACCCGGCCGCCCCGCCGACGCTCGACGACCTCACCGAGTGGTGCCGCACCCGGCTCGCCTCCTACAAGAAGCCCACCCGGCTGCTCGTGCTCGACGCGCTGCCGCGCAACGCCTCGGGGAAGGTGCTCAAGCCGGTGCTGCGCCAGACCGTGCGCTGAGTGCCGGACGGGTGTCCGACCAGCGCCCGATGAGTTCGGCGTCCGGCGGCGGTCGGCAGGACATGCTGATCGTCGCCGGACACCTCGTCGTCGACCCCGCCGAGCGGGACGCCTACGTCGCCGGGTGCGCGCAGGTGGTGGAGCTCGCCCGGGCGGCCGAGGGCTGCCTGGACTTCGCCATCACCGCCGACGTGCTCGACGCCGGGCGCATCAACGTCTACGAGCGCTGGACCGCGGAGGAGCCGCTGCTCGCCTTCCGCGGCAGCGGCCCGCCCGAGGGCCAGCAGGCGCAGATCCTCGACGCGGACGTGAAGCGCTACACGATCTCCGAGGTCGGCGACCCGTAGGACTACTTCCGGCCGCCGCCGAGCAGGCCGCCGAGGAGGTCGCCCAGGCCGCCGCCGAGAATCCCGCCCTGCCCGGACCGGCCTCCCGCGCCGCCGAGGATCCCGCCGAGCAGGTCCCCGAGCCCGCCGCCCGAGCCGGCGCCGGAGCCGGGCAGCCCACCCGTGCCCCCGGAGCCGCCGGTCAGCTTCTTGGCCAGGTAGGACATCACGATCGGGGCCAGGATCGGCAGCAGCTTCGCGATCAGGCCGGAGCCGTCCTGCCCGCCGAGCGCACCCTGCGCACCCGGGGCCGCGGCCGCTCCGCCACCTCCGCCGAGCGGTCCGATCCCGCCGAGCTGGTTGACCACGAGCGGGCGCTGCTCGCCGAACACGTGCCCGACGATCCGGTCGCCGTCCGCGGTGTCGACCTGCCCGAGGTCCACCCCGCCGTCGATCAGGCCGGAGTCGTGCTGCTGCACGGCCTGCGCGAGGGAGGCGGCCCGGGCCGGGTCCTCCGCGTTGGCCTGCATGCCGCCGAGCAGGGCGGGCAGCGCCTGGCGGGCGGCGTGTTCCGCGGTGGCCTCGTCGACGCCCAGGCGGGCGGCGAGGTCTCCGAGCGGAACCTGGGCGAGGATCTCGTCGACCGGACTCATGCGGCGGAGACTAGCGCCGACCGGCCCGGCCGCGCCCTCCTCGGACGGGGTCGGTGACCAGGCCCCGGGTAGGTTCGCCTCGAGACACGAGGAGGCGTCATGCGGCTGGGGTTCCACATCGGCTACTGGTCCTCGGGCCCGCCGCCCGGCGCCCAGGAGGCCGTGCTGGCCGCCGAGCGGCTCGGTTACGAGTCGGTGTGGTCGGCCGAGGCGTACGGCTCGGACTGCCTCACCCCGCTGGCCTGGTGGGGCGCCGCGACCAGCCGCATCACGCTGGGCACCAACATCCTGCAGATGTCGGCCCGCACGCCGACCGCCGCCGCGATGGCCGCACTGACCATGGACCACCTCTCGGGTGGCCGGTTCGTCCTGGGCCTGGGCGCGTCGGGCCCGCAGGTGGTGGAGGGCTGGTACGGGCAGCGCTACCCGCGGCCGCTGGCCCGCACCCGCGAGTACATCGCGATCGTGCGGAAGGTCCTGGCCCGCGAGGAGCCCGTGTCCTTCGACGGCGAGTTCTACCGGCTCCCGGTCGACGGCGGCGCCGGGCTGGGCAAGCCGCTGCGCTCCACCGTGCACCCGATCCGCGCGGACCTGCCCATCTACCTCGCCGCCGAGGGCCCTAAGAACGTCGCGCTCGCCGCCGAGATCGCCGACGGCTGGCTGCCGCTGTTCTTCTCCCCCAGGACGGACGCCTTCTACCGCGAGGCCCTCGCCGAGGGCTTCGCCCGCCCCGGTGCCCGCCGCACCCCCGAGGACTTCCGGGTGCAGGCCTCCCTGCCGGTGATCGTCGATGCGGACGTGGAGCGCGCCGCCGACCACGTCCGTCCCTTCCTCGCCCTCTACGTCGGCGGCATGGGCGCCAAGGACGCCAACTTCCACAACCAGGTCTTCGTGCGCATGGGCTGGGAGGCCGAGTGCGCCCGGATCCAGGAGCTGTACCTGGAGGGCCGGAAGAAGGAGGCGGTCGCCGCGGTGCCCACCGCGATGGTCGAGGACGTCGCGCTGGTCGGGCCGAGGGACAAGATCCGCGCCGAGCTCGCCGCCTGGGAGGAGACGGTCGTCGACACGATCCTCGTCCAGGGGGACTCCCGGGGCCTCGAGGCCGTGGCCGACGCGTTCTCCTGAGCTGCGCGAGCGGCGCGTTCGTTCAGTAGGTGTGAGCGAGAGCGCCGTTCACCGGGGTCGGAAGCGGGGTCGGAAGCGGGGTCAGAAGCGGTAGCGGGTCTGCCCGTAGGTGCCCTTGGCGAAGGCCCACACGGTCTCGGGGGCGACGGCGAAGACCAGCGCCGGGCCGCCGTCGCCGATGAACGTGCCGTCCTCGGCGACGTCGAAGTGCCACTCCTGGCCGTACTTCGCCACGTAGGCGGCGGCGACGGCCTGCAGCCGAGCGGCGTCCGTGACGCGCAGGGCCTCGCCCTCGACCACGACGTCGAGCCCGCGGTCCAGGTCGTTGCACCCGGTCGTCACCACGCAGCCGGCGGTCTGCGCGAGGTTGCGCGCCTTGCGCTCCCCGGCGCCGGTGCAGAAGTGCAGCGCCTCCTCGTGCCACACCGCGATCAGGGGCGTGACGTGCGGGCGCCGGCCGCCGGGGCGGACCGTCGAGACCCAGTAGAGCGGCGCATCGGCGAGCCGGGCCCGCGTGGTGCCCCACGGCGCGGGCTGCGCGGCGGGTTCGCTGTAGCGGCCGTCGAACTCGGTCACGGGCTCGAGCGTGCGGGTCGTGCGGGGCGTGCGGGTCATGGCCGACCTCCGGGTCTCGTCGCAGGACCGACCGGCCGCGCGCCCGGAACTCATCGCCTACCGTGGTCCCGGGGGTGGTTCCCGTGCGCTACGAGTCCGCCGTCGAGAAGGCCATCCGCGAGGCCGTGGAGCGCGGCGAGTTCGACGACCTGCCCGGCAAGGGCAGGCCGCTGCCGAACCTGACCGACGCGGACGAGAACTGGTGGATCAGGGGCTATCTGCGGCGCGAGGGCGTCCCGTCCGACGCGCTGCTGCCCACCCCCGTCCAGCTGCGCAAGGAGGTCGAGCGGCTCCCGGAGACCGTCCGCGACCTGCCGACCGAGCAGGCCGTGCGCGATCTCGTCGCCGACCTCAACGCCCGCATCGTCGCCTACCTGCGCGCCCCCGACGGTCCCCGGTTGCCGCTGCGCCGGGCCGATCCCGAGGACGTCGTCGAGACCTGGCGGGTCCACCGCGAGGCGCGGACGGAGGCGCTGCGCCGGGCCCGCGCGCAGGAGCCGCCGGCGCCGTCCCGCCGGCGGTGGTGGCGCCGGAGGGCAGCGCCGAACTAGCGTCCTCGGAAGATCACCGTCGCTCGTGGAGGTATCCCGTGCCCGATCGCTGGGGCATCACCCTGCCGTTCTCCGGTCTCCCGCTCCGCGAGCAACGCGCCGTGATCGAACGGCTCCCCGACCTCGGCTACACGGACGCCTGGAGTGCCGAGGCGGACCGCACGGACGCGTTCACCCCGCTGGTGCTGGCCGCGCAGTGGGCGCCCGCCCTGCGGCTGGGCACCGCGATCGTCCCGGCCTTCACCCGCGGCCCCGCGCTGCTGGCCCAGTCCGCGGCGACCCTCGCCAACCTGGCGCCCGGCCGTTTCGCGCTGGGCATCGGCAGCTCGTCGGACGTGATCGTGGAGGGCTGGAACGGCATCCCCTTCACCGAGCCCTACGCCCGGGTGCGGGACACCCTGCGGTTCCTCCGGGCGGCGTTCGCCGGCGAGCGGGTGGCGGAGGACTGGGCCTCGTTCTCGATCCGCGGGTTCCGGCTGGGCGAGGTGCCCGAGCAGGTGCCGCCCGTGCTGGTCGCGGCCCTGCGGCCCGGGATGCTCCGGCTCGCCGGCCGGGAGGGCGACGGGGCGATCGTCAACTGGCTCACCGCCGACGACGTCCGGGCCGTCGCCCCGCACGTACGCGAGTACGGCAAGCCCGACGCGGAGATCGTGGCCCGGATCTTCGTGCTGCCCGACGTCGAGCCGGACGAAGCCCGCGCGATCGGCCGCCGGCTCGCCGCCGCGTACCTGAACGTGCCGGTGTACCGGGCGTTCCACCAGTGGCTGGGCCGCACCGAGCTCGGCCCGATGTGGAAGCTGTGGGCGGACGGGGACCGGCGCGGCGCGTTGGAGGCGATCCCGGACGACGTGGTCGACCGGCTGGTCCTGCACGGTCCCGCCGCCGCGGTGCGCGAGCAGGTGGAGTCCTACGTGAACGCGGGGGTGACCACGCCGGTGCTGGCCCCGCTGGGCGGCGGGGACCCGGCCGCGACCGTCGAGGCCCTGGCTCCCCGGTAGCTCAGTCCCGGGGACGCAGCCCGTCCATCACCAGGTCGAGCAACCGCCCGGCCTGGTCGCGCTGCTCGGGGGCACCCGCCGAGAGCGTGATCCCGGACAGCGCGGCGATCACGTCCCCGGGGTCGACGTCCGCGCGCAGGGTGCCCTCCTTCGCGCCGGCCTCGAGGAAGCTCCCGACGGCCTCGCGCATCCGGGCCTTCGTCTCGGCGTACGGGTTGCCGCCGGTCGCGACGATCGCCCGCAGGGTGTCCGCCATCCCGCGCTTGGCCGTCATGTAGTCGACGAAGCGGTCCATCCAGGTGCGCATCGCGCGGTCCGGCGGCTCGGCCTCGAGCAGGCCGGGCACGGCGTCGCACAGCCGGGCCACCTCGCTGCGGTAGGCGGCCTCGACCAGCGCCTCCCGCGTGGGGAAGTGCCGGTACAGGGTGCCGATCCCGACGCCCGCCGCCTTCGCGATGCCCTCCAGCGAGACGTCCCGCCCGGGCTGGGAGAAGGCCTCGACGGCCACCTGCAGCAACCGCTCGCGGTTGCGCCGCGCGTCCGCGCGCAGCGGCCGTCCCGACTCCCCCACGACGCCGCCTCCTGACGTGACCCGCGTCACACTTCTGAACCAAACGGAACAGCCTCCGGTTGGTCCGGGGTTCGGACCGGAGGCAGCTCCGGTTGCACTCTACGCGCCCGGGCATCCGTGCCGGGCGCGCCACGACCGCGGAAGGGGTTCCCATGACCACCACGTTCACCCCCTCGATCTCCCGCCCCTTCACCGGCCCGTTCGGGGCCGACACCACCGCCACCGAGGTCGTCGCCGGCCTGGACCTGGGCGGCCGCCGCGCCGTGATCACCGGCGGGGCCTCCGGCATCGGCCTGGAGACCGCCCGTGCCCTCGCCTCCGCGGGTGCCTGCGTGACCCTCGCCGTCCGCGACCTCGACGCAGGCGTCGCCACCGCCGCCGAGATCACCCGCACCACCGGCAACGAGCTGGTGTCCGTCGCCCGGCTCGACCTCACCGACCGCACGTCCATCCGGGCCTTCGTGGCCAACTGGGACGGCCCGCTGCACATGCTGGTCCTCAACGCCGGGGTCATGGCCGCGCCGCTGACCCGGACCGCGGAGCGGTGGGAGCTGCAGTTCGCGACCAACCACCTCGGGCACTTCGCCCTGGCCACCGGCCTGTTCCCGGCGCTCGTCGCCGCGGACGGGGCGCGGGTGGTGTCGGTGAGCTCGGCGGCGCACCTGCGGTCGCCGATCGTGTTCGACGACGTCCACTACCACGGCCGCGCCTACGACCCGTGGACCGCGTACGGACAGTCCAAGACCGCGAACGTGCTCTTCGCGGTGCAGGCCAACCGGCAGTGGGGCGGCGACGGGATCCACGTCAACGCGCTGAGCCCGGGCGGGATCCGCACCGGCCTGCAGCGGCACCTCGGCGCCGCGGACCTCGCCTCACTCGAGGAGCGGGGCGCCGCGACGGGCTGGAAGACGCCGGAGCAAGGGGCCGCGACCTCCGTGCTGCTCGCCGCGTCGCCGCTGGTGGAGGGCATCGGCGGGCGGTACTTCGAGGACTGCGTCGAGGCCGGGCCGCACGTGCCGGGCACCTATCGGGGCGTGGCGGACCACGCCGTGGACCCGGAGTCCGCCGAGCGGCTGTGGGACGTCTCGACGGCGACCCTCAGGGCGTGACGGTCGGCCCACGGTCGGGTCCGCCCCGGCCGCCGACCGTCGCCCCGCGAGCTGCGCCTCAGGCGCCGAAGACGCCCACCCGGTCCAGGTGGGCCCGCAGCAGCTCCCCGATGTGCAGCATGTGGTCGCGCATGGCCGCCCGCGCCGCCTCCGCGTCCCGGGCGGCCAGCGCCGCGAGCACCGGGCCGTGGTCGCGGACGGAGGCCTCGACCCAGCCGTCGACCCGGCCGTAGTGGCTGCGCGGCAGGTACTTCAGCGACATGGTGAGCTGGGTCTGCAGCCGCGCCGAGAGGCCCGGCCGGTTGATCGCCGAGTGGATCTCGTGGTTGGTCCGGAAGACCTCGTCCGGGTCGCCCTGCCGCGCGGCGTCGGCCAGCACCGCCTGCAGCTCGTGCAGCCGGGTCACCTCGGCGTCGGGGAGCAGGTCCACGGCCCGCGCCGCCAGCTCGCCCTCGATGAAGGCGGCGACGGCGAACATGTCCACGACGTCCCGCTCGGTCAGCGGCACCACCCGGAACCCGCGCCGGGGCTCCCAGCGCACCGCGCCCTCGCTGTGCAGCACCATCAGCGCCTCGCGCACCGGGGTGGCGCTCACCCCGAGGCGCTCGGCGAGCTGCTCGGTGCGCAGGTAGTCCGCCCCGCGGAGCTCCCCGGACATGATCGCCTCGCGGACGACCATCGCGACGTGCTCGGACAGCTGGCGCCGCTCCGTCCCCACCGGGACGCCGCCCGCGATCGCCATCGGGGCAGCCTAACGGTCAGGCGGGGGCGGGGTCGGCGGGCGCGGGGTCGGCGGGCGCGGCGGGCGCGGCCGGGGTCGCCGGGCCCAGCCCGTGCCGGGCGAGGAAGTCCAGCGCCAGGTCCGCGGTCCGCCGCCAGGTCGAGTCGACGACGTACGAGTGGCCGGCGTCGGGGAAGGCGGCCCACTCGGTGACGCCCGGGCTGCGCGAGAGGATCCTGTACGCCGCCCGGCTCGTCGCCTCGGGGACCGTGCGGTCCTTGCCCGCGCCGACCACGAGCACGGGACCGCGGTCGCGGTGCACGTCGACCGAGGCCTCGCTGTGCAGCACGAAGTTCGCGGTCGCGGCCTGGAACAGCGGCTTCATCGGGGAGGGGACGGCGTAGGCGTCGTAGAGGGCGTCGGACTCCTCCCGGCCGATGCCGTTGGCGAAGCCGGCGTGCCAGGAGTCCTTCGAGTGGATCCAGCTGCGGGTGCGCAGCCTCGGCCTGCTCAGCACCGGGAACGCGGTCCTGAGCTGGGCCGGCGGCAGGGCGAGGTTGCCCTTGAACTGGGCGGGCGACAGCGCGACGCAGGCCCGCGCGCAGCCCTGGCCCAGGAGCTTCTCCGCGATCAGGCCGCCGAACGAGTGGCCGATCACGATCGGCTTGGCGGGCAGGTCGGAGATCAGGGACGCGAAGTGGTCCGTGACCCGGGCGATGCCGCGATTCGCGACCGCGTCCGGGTCGGCGCGGCACGCCTCGGCCGTCGGCGCCTCGCCGGGCCAGCCGGGGGCGACGGGCGCGTAGCCGCGCTCGGTGAACAGCTCCACCCACGGCGTCCAGCTCGTCGCGTGCAGCCAGAGTCCGTGGACGAAGACGACGGGGATCGGTCCGGGTGCGGGGATCGACACGTGTCCTCCGTGGATGGTCGGGAACGGCAGCGTAGGGCGGTTCCGGAGCACGGTCGATCGCCCGGATGCCGGAGCGGGCGTGATCACCCGTCGCCCCCAAGCGTGATCACCACTGGCGGTACCTGACGGCCGCGCACGGCCGTGGACCGCAGGACCGTCCATGTCCGGGTCCGCCGCCACGACGAGTACGAGCCGCGCATCGGGGTGGCCGGGCGCGAGTACGGGTCGATCACCTGGGGCAGACTGCCGGTGTGGAGGACTTCTACTCGGCCTACCGGCACGGCTTCCTGCGCACGGCCGCCTGCACGATCCGCACGACGATCGCGGACCCGCCGGCGAACGCCGCCGCCGTCCTGGAGACGGCCCGGGCGCTGGACGGGGACGGGGTCGGTCTCGCGATCTTCCCCGAGATGACCCTGTCCGGCTACTCCATCGAGGACATCTTCCTGCAGGACACGCTGCTCGACTCGGTGGCCGAGGCGCTCGACGAGGTCGTGGCCGGCTCGGCCGACCTGCTGCCGGTACTCGTGGTGGGCGCGCCCCTGCGGCACCGGCAGCGCGTGCGCAACTGCGCCGTCGTCATCCACCGGGGGCGCGTCCTCGGCGTCGCGCCGAAGTCCTACCTGCCCACCTACCGGGAGTTCTACGAGCGGCGCCAGATCGGCCCGGGCGACGACGTCGCCGGCACGATCCGGATCGGCGGCCAGGAGGTCCCGATCGGCCCGGACCTGCTCTTCGAGGCCACCGACGTGCCGGGCTTCGTGCTGCACGTCGAGATCTGCGAGGACATGTGGGTGCCGGTCCCCCCGTCCGCCGAGGCCGCGCTCGCGGGGGCGACGGTGCTGGCCAACCTCTCCGGCAGCCCGATCACCGTGGGCCGCGCCGAGGACCGGAAGCTGCTCTGCCGCAGCGCGTCCTCGCGATGCCTGGCGGCGTACCTCTACGCCGCGGCCGGGGAGGGCGAGTCGTCGACCGACCTCGCGTGGGACGGCCAGACGATGATCTACGAGAACGGCGTGCTGCTCGCCGAGACCGAGCGCTTCCCGAAGGGGGCGCGCCAGGCCGTCGCGGACGTCGACCTCGACCTGCTGCGCGCCGAGCGCATCCGGATGGGCACCTTCGACGACAACCGCCGCCACCACGCCGCCCGCACCGAGGCCTTCCGGCGGATCGAGTTCCGGCTCGACCCGCCGCGCGGCGACCTCGGCCTGCGCCGCGAGGTGGAGCGCTTTCCGTTCGTGCCGGCGGACGAGACCCGGCTCGAGCAGGACTGCTACGAGGCCTACAACATCCAGGTCTCCGGCCTGGAGCAGCGGATGCGGGCGATCGGGGACCCCAAGGTCGTCATCGGGGTGTCCGGCGGGCTGGACTCCACGCACGCGCTGATCGTCGCGGCGCGGGCGATGGACCGGGCCGGCCGCCCGCGCAGCGACATCCTCGGATTCACCCTGCCCGGCTTCGCCACCGGCGACCGGACCAAGGGCAACGCCTACCGCCTGGCCGAGGCCCTGGGCGTCACGTTCGAGGAGATCGACATCACCGAGACCGCGCGGCTGATGCTGAAGAACCTCGACCACCCGTTCTCCTCAGGCGAGCCGCTCTACGACGTGACCTTCGAGAACGTCCAGGCGGGCCTGCGCACGGACTACCTGTTCCGCGCGGCGAACCAGCGCAACGGCATCGTGCTCGGCACCGGCGACCTCTCCGAGCTGGCCCTGGGCTGGTCCACGTACGGCGTCGGCGACCAGATGTCGCACTACAACGTCAACGGCGGCGTCCCGAAGACGCTGATCCAGCACCTCATCCGCTGGGTGGTCTCGTCGAAGCAGTTCGACGAGGAGGTGGGCGAGGTCCTCACGGACGTCCTCGACACCGAGATCACCCCCGAGCTGGTGCCGAGCGGGGAGGACGAGGAGGTCCAGAGCAGCGAGGCCAAGGTCGGGCCGTACTCGCTGCAGGACTTCACGCTCTTCTACCACCTGCGCTACGGGCTGCGGCCGGCGAAGATCGCGTTCCTGCAGTGGCACGCCTGGCACGACCCGGCGCAGGGGCCGTGGCCGCCCGGCTTCCCGGAGGACGAGCGCCCGAGCTACGCGATGGCCGACATCCGGCACTGGATCGAGGTGTTCGCCCAGCGCTACTTCTCCTTCAGCCAGTTCAAGCGCAGCGCGCTGCCGAACGGCCCGAAGGTCTCCGCTGGCGGGTCGCTCTCCCCGCGCGGGGACTGGCGGGCGCCCTCGGACATGCCCGCGCGCATCTGGCTCGACGAGATCCGGCGCGAGGTCCCGGAAAGCTAGCGACGTGTGACGACCACTGGCCCGGACGGCGTAACGCCGCGCCGTCGGTGACGACTACCCAGATGGAGATCGTCCGTCCGAGGGAGTCGTCGTGCCCGACCGTCACACAGCGTGGGGAGCATCCGGCTGGGGCTGCAACGCTCGCGAGCCCTGGGCCCCGCCGCTGTTCACCGCCGAACCGACCACCTGGACCACGGCGGACGCGACGGCAGCGGAGCGCGGGCAGGCGGGCCGGGTCGCCCTGGTCGTCGTGGCCGCCCTGACCCTCCTGCTGGCGGGCACCGCGTACGTCTACGCCGCCCTCCACCTGCTCTGACCTGCCCGGACGGCCCTCTCCTGACCGAGGGCGCCGTCCGGGCACGCCCGGGGCGATGAGTTCCCGGGCCGGCGTCGGTCCCCCTTCCGTACACCCTCGGAAGGAGCCCCCGATGAGCACGCCGAGCACACCGACCACCTCGCCCGCGCGGGCGGGCCGCCGGGAGTGGACCGGCCTCGCCGTGCTCGCCCTGGCCTGCCTGCTCTACGTCATGGACCTGACCGTGCTGCAGCTGGCGCTCCCTCAGGTCAGCGCCGACCTGCAGCCGTCGAGCAGCCAGCTGCTGTGGATCGTCGACGTCTACGGCTTCATGGTCGCCGGCGCGCTGGTCACGATGGGCACCCTCGGCGACCGGATCGGCCGGCGGCGGCTGCTGCTCGTCGGCGCGGCCGCCTTCGGGCTGACCTCCGTGCTCGCCGCCTTCTCCACCACGCCGGAGATGCTGATCGCGAACCGTGCGCTGCTCGGGCTGTCCGGCGCGACGATCGCGCCCTCGACCCTGTCGCTGATCTTCCACATGTTCCGCGACCCGCGGGAGCGCTCGCTGGCCGTCGGGATCTGGATCGGCGCCTTCTCGGCCGGCAGCGGGGTCGGGCCGGTGCTGGGCGGCGTGCTGCTCGGCTGGTTCTGGTGGGGCTCGGTGTTCCTGCTGGCCCTGCCCGTGATGGGCGCCCTGTTGGTCGTCGGACCGCGGGTGCTGCCCGAGTTCCGCGACCCCGACGCGGGCCGGCTCGACGTGCTGAGCGCCGCGATGTCCGTCGTCGCGCTGCTGGCCGTGGTGTTCGGCGTGAAGCGGATCGCCGAGCACGGCCCGGGCACGGGCGCGTTCGTCGCCATCGCCGCCGGGATCGTCGTCGGTGCGCTGTGGGTTCGGCGGCAGCGGCGGCTCGCGGAGCCGATGATCGACGTCGGGCTCTTCCGCAACCGCCGGTTCACCGCGGCGCTGGTCGTCAACTTCCTCGCGATCTTCGTGATGATCGGCTACTTCCTGTTCGTCGCGCAGTACCTGCAGCTCGTGCTGGGGCAGGCGGCGCTGGAGGCCGGGCTGTGGTCGCTGCCGTCGGCCGCGGCGTTCGTGGTCGCCTCCCAGCTGGCGCCGCGGGTGCTCGGCGGGGTCCGGCCGGCGCACGTCGTCGCGGGCGGGCTGGCCTGCGCGGCCGCCGGGATGTTCGTGCTCACCACGGTCACGGCACAGCAGGGCCTCGCGGCGCTGGTCCTCGCCTCGGTCGTCATCTCGCTCGGGATGGGCCCGGTGTTCGGCCTGACCACGGAGATCGTGGTCGGCTCGGCGCCGGAGGAGAAGGCCGGCGCGGCGTCGGGCATCTCCGAGACCGCCGCCGAGCTGGGCGGGGCACTCGGGATCGCCGTGCTGGGCAGCATCGGCGTGGCGCTCTACCGGGGCGGGATCGCCGACGCGCTGCCGGCCGGGGTGCCGGCGCAGGCCGCGGCCGCTGCCGAGGAGACGCTGGGCGGGGCCGCGCGCGTGGCGGCCGAGCTGCCGGCGCCCGTCGGCGGCGAGCTGCTCGGGGTGGCGCGCGAGGCGTTCGTGACGGGCATGCAGGTCACCTCGTTCGCCGCGGGTTGCGTCGCGGTGGTGATCGCCGTCGTCGCCGCCGTGGCCCTGCGCACCGCCGCGCCCGCGCCGCAGGCCGGGCCCGCCCCGCAGCCCGAGCCCTGCCCCGCCTGACCGGCGTCGCGCTGCCCGTGCCGGACCATCAGCCGCCGTGCGTGGCGGCGCTCTGGTAGTCCGTGTAGGTGTACGGGTTGTCGAGGATCTTGGTCTCGGGCACGTCGGGGTTCATGCCCTGCGCCCAGGCCTCCTCGCCGAGGGTGGATCGCAGGTGCTCGACGGTCCGCTCCACGGTCGCCCGGGCCGCCGCCAGGTCGACGTCGACCAGCCGGCCGCCGCGCTTCACGATCCGCCCGCCCACCAGCACGGTGTCGACGTCGCCGCGCTGGGCCTGGAAGGCCACGTGCCCGTAGGGGTGGAGCAGCGGGAACATCACCGGCGAGTGCTCGTTGCGGAGCAGCACGACGTCGGCGGACTTGCCCACCTCGAGGCTGCCCAGGTCGGCATCGCGCCCCAGGGCCCGGGCCCCGCCGAGCGTCGCCCACTCCACGACCTGCTCGGCCCGCAGCGCGGCGTGGGTGACGGTGTTGCCCTTGGCGTGGGCCTCCAGGTGCTCGCGCGAGCGGTCCGCGCCGAGGGTGGTGCGCATGGCGGAGAAGAGGTCGCCGCTCCACCACACCGAGGTGTCCATGGACAGCGACACCGGGATCCCGTGGAGCCGCAGGGCCCAGGTGGGCGGGTAGCCCTGGCCGGCGCTCTGCTCGCTCTCGGTGGACACCGAGACGGACCCGCCGGTGGCCGCGATCCGGTGGTAGGAGTCCGCGGAGAGGGTCGCGGCGTGCACGTAGACGGACTCGGGCGTCATGAAGCCGTGCTCGTGCATGAGCCGGATGCCGTCGTCGTTCGTCGCGCCCCAGACCCCGGCGTGCGTGGTGACGGGCGCGCCCAGCTCGCGGGCCACCTCGAAGGCCGGCTTCTCCGGAAAGGCCGGGTCACCGGTCACGTCGAGGGCCATCTGGAAGCCGAACAGGTCGTCCCGGCGGCGGGACACGAAGTCGCGGAACTCCGGCGCGGCGGTCCACTCGGCGGGCGCCTGCTGGATGTTGCCGTAGGCGAGCACGAACCGGCCCGGCACGGACCGCAGCGCGTCGACGGCGGCGTCGGCATGGTCGACCGTCTGCAGGCCGTGCGACCAGTCGACGGTCGTGGTGACGCCGGCGTCGAGCGCCTCGAGCGCGGAGAGCAGGTTGCCCGCGTACACGTCCTCCGGCCGGAAGGCCTTGCCCCACTCGAGGTAGTACCAGACGAAGTACTGGGTCAGGGTCCAGTCCGCGCCGTAGCCGCGCATGGCCGTCTGCCACATGTGGCGGTGCGTGTCGATCATCCCCGGCATGACGATCCCACCGGTCGCGTCGATCTCGACGGTGCCCTCGGGCACCTCGAGGTCCGGGCCGAGGGCCTCGATGCGGTCGCCGGTGACGAGCACGTCCTGGCCGGTGAGCACCCGCTTGTCGCGGTCCATCGTCAGCACGGTCCCGCCGCGGAGGACGATCGGGCGCCCCTCGGTCGACTCGCTCATCGGCTCGCTCCCTCGCGATTCTCGGACCATCGTCCGCCTGTCGGTCAGCACCGCGTGCGGCTACTGTGGTCGAGCCCGTGGGCGGTGTCAATCACCGCCGATCGCCCCGGCCCGGGGCCGCGGGGTCCGCACCGGTGCCGCCCTGTCCGTCCAGCGGACGCGGTCCGGCTACGGTGGGCGCCGCACGCAGCGGGACGGGGGTACGCATGCCACGCGAGGGAACGGGCCCGGACTTCATCGAGGCCCTGGCCCGGGGGCTGGACGTCATCACCGCCTTCCGGCCCGGCCGGCCGGTGATGTCGCTGGCCGAGGTGGCCGCCGCCGCGGACCTGGCCCGGCCCACGGCCCGGCGTATCCTGCTCACCCTCGCCGAGCTCGGCTACGTCCGCGCCGAGGAGCGCGGCTTCGCACTCACCCCGCGGGTGCTGGACCTCGGCGTGGCCTACGTGCGCTCGACAGGGCTGTGGGAGATCGCGCGCCCGCACCTCGAGCGCCTGGTCGCGCGGACCAACGAGTCCTGCTCGATCGCCCAGCTCGACGGCTCGGACATCGTCTACGTCGCCCGGGTGTCCGTCCCGAAGATCGTGTCGCTGGCCGTGCAGATCGGCACCCGTTTCCCCGCGCTGCAGACCTCGCTGGGCAAGGTCCAGCTCGCCGCCCTGCCGCCCGACGAGCTGGAGCGCGTGCTCGCCGAGCCCACCCGGTCCGGGCTCGTCCCCCGCTGGCAGCCCGACCGGGCGGAGCGGGACACGGTGCTGCGCGAGGTGCGCGCCCGCGGCTGGGCGTTGACGGACGAGCAGCTCGCGCCCGGCATCCGCTCGGTGGCGGCGCCGCTGCGCGACGGGTCGGGCCGGGTCGTCGCCGGGGTCAACGTCAACTGCCACGCCGCGGAGACCTCCGTCGAGCACCTGCTCGAGCACCACCTGCCGCTGCTGCTGCACACCGCCGGGGAGATCAGCGCGGACTTCGCCCGGCTGGAGACCGTCCCGCACGTGACGGTCCCCGGGTCGTCCCGCCCCGCTTGACGCCGGTCCGTTCGGGTCGAAGAATCCCGAGCAGGACGGACGGGTGTCCGTCGAGCGGACAGGAGGGCGGCGGATGGGTACTCCCGAGCCCACGGCAGGCGGCCCGCTGGCCGGACTGCTGGTGGCCGACTTCTCCCGGATCCTCGCCGGGCCCTACGCCACCATGCTGCTGGCGGACATGGGCGCCGAGGTGGTGAAGGTCGAGGGCCCGGCCGGTGACGACACCCGGACGTGGATGCCGCCGGTGCGCGAGGGCGTGTCCACCTACTTCCTCGGCATCAACCGGGGCAAGCGCTCGATCGCCCTGGACCTGCGGGACGAGGCCGACCTGGCCGCCGCCCGCGAGCTCGCCCGCCGCGCCGACGTCGTCATCGAGAACCTCAAGCCCGGCGGGATGGCCCGCTTCGGCCTGGACTACGACAGCGTCCGGGAGACCAACCCCGGCGTGATCTACGCGTCGATCAGCGGGTTCGGCGCCGGCGCCGGCAGGGACGTACCGGGCTACGACCTGATGGTGCAGGCCATGTCCGGGCTGATGTCGCTGACCGGGGACGCGGACGGGCCGCCGTACCGGGCCGGGATCTCCGTCTTCGACGTCATGGCCGGCAACCACGCCGCGATCGGCATCCTGGCCGCGCTGCACCACCGCGACCGCACCGGCGAGGGCCAGAACGTCGAGGTCAACCTGCTGTCGTCGGCGCTGACCGGGCTGGTCAACCACAGCTCCGCGTGGGTCGCGTCCGGCACCGTCCCGTACCGGATGGGCAACGCGCACCCCAGCGTCTTCCCCTACGAGCCGCTCCCGACGGCGGACGACGACCTGATCGTCGCCGCGGCCAACGACTCCCAGTTCCGCAAGCTCTGCGGGGTGCTCGGCGTGCCGGAGGTCGCGGACGACCCGCGCTTCGCCCGCAACGCCGACCGCACCGCGAACCGCGAGGAGCTGCGCCCGGTCCTCGTGGAGCGGTTGCGGCAGAAGAGCGCGGTGGAGTGGTTCGACCTGCTCACGGCGGCCGGCGTGCCGTCCGGGCCGATCCAGACCATCGACGGCGGCTTCGCGATGGCCGAGCGGTTCGGCCTCGACCCCGTGGTCGCCGTCGGGGAGGGTGATCGTGCGGTGCCCACCACCCGGCACCCGATCCGGTTCTCCGCCGCCCCGGCGGTCTACCGGCTCCCCCCGCCCGAGCTCGACGAGCACGGCGCCGAACTGAGGAAGTGGCTGAGCGAGGATGCCTGACCAGCACCGCGAGTACCCCACCGCGCTCGGTGCGGCGTCACGGGAGAAGATCACCCTGCTCGGCCAGGACCTGGCCGACGACGTCATGGGCCAGGTCGGGTTCGGCGAGCTCGCCTTCTGGCTCGCCACCCAGCGCCGTCCGAGCAAGGGCGAGACCCGGGTGTTCGAGGCCGTGCTGGCCGCGCTGGCCGACCACGGCTTCACCCCGACCGCGATCGTCACCCGGCTGACCTACCTGTCCGCACCGGACTCCGTCCAGGGCGCGCTCGCCGCGGGGCTGCTCGGCGGCGGGTCGCGGTTCCTCGGCGTGACCGAGGACTGCGGCCGGTTCCTGCACGAGCGGCTGCCGGCGCAGCTCCCGACGGACGAGGCCGGCTGGGACGAGATCGGCCTGCAGGTCGTGCGGGAGCAGCGGGAGGCGAGGAGGTTCGTCCCCGGGCTCGGCCACCACGTGCACAAGGACGGCGACCCCCGCACGCGGCGGTTGTACGCGATCGCCCGGGAGGAGGGCCTGGTGGGGCCGCACCTGGAGCTGTTCGCGGCGATCGGCCGCGTCCATCCCCAGGTGCTCGGGCGGACCCTGCCGCTCAACGGCGCCGGCGTGTGCGGTGCCGCCCTGGCCGACCTGGGCCTGCCGCTGGAGCTGCTGCGCGGGTTCGCCCTGCTCGCCCGCACCGCCGGGCTCATCGGCCAGCTCGCCGAGGAGCTCCGCCACCCCGTGGGCAACGACATCTTCCTGTCCGTCGACCTGAACAACAGGCCGGTCGACCCGGACCCCTACCGACCGTCCTGACGGTCCGGCGAGAGCGGGAGGCAGCGATGAAGCTGGTCACCGAGGAGAACATCACCGACCTCGCGGTGGAGCGCTGGGCCACGGCCCGCGACCCCCGCACCCGTGAGGTGCTCACCGCGCTGGTCCGGCACCTGCACGACTTCGCCCGTGAGGTCCGGCTGACCGAGGCCGAGTGGATGGCCGCGATGCGGTGGCTGACGGCCACGGGGCAGATCAGCGACGAGAAGCGCGAGGAGTTCATCCTCGCCTCGGACGTGCTGGGCCTGTCCATGCTGGTCGTGCAGATGAACAACCGCCTCGACCCGGCGGCCACCCCGGCCACCGTCCTCGGCCCGTTCCACATCGAGGGCTCGCCGGAGCTGGACTTCGGCGGCGACATGTCCGACGGCTTGCCCGGGACCCCGCTCTACATCAGCGGCACCGTCACCGCGCTCGACGGGACCCCGGTCGCCGGCGCCGTGCTCGACGTCTGGCAGTCCGACGCCGAGGGCGTCTACGAGGCCCAGCTCCCCGACGTCGACGAGGCGCGGCTGCGGGCGAAGTACACGACCCGCGCCGACGGCTCCTACTGCCTGCGCACCATCGCCCCGAAGGGCTACACGATCCCGATGGACGGGCCCGTGGGCGACCTGATCCGGACGACCGAGATCAGCCACTTCCGGCCCGCGCACGTGCACTTCCTGCTCGCCGTCGACGGCTACGCGCCGCTGATCACGCACCTGTTCCAGGAGGGCGCGGAGTTCCTGGACAGCGACGTCGTGTTCGGGACGAAGGAGGAGCTGGTGGTGGCCTTCTCCGAGCGCGAGCCCGGCCCGACGCCGGACGGCGGCAAGTGCGACGTGCCCTGGCTCGAGGCCCGCTACGACTTCCGCCTCCAGCCCGTCTGAGCCGTGCGCGCCGCGGAGATCCCCGCACCCGGCCGGCCGCCCGAGATCACGGACCGCGAGCCGCCCGAGCCGGGGCCGGGCGAGGTCGTCGTCGCGGTCCGGGCTGCGCCGATCACCCCGCTCGACCTGCTCTGCGCCTCCGGGACCTCGTACTTCGGCGTGCCGCGCACCCCGTACGTGCCGGGGGTGCAGGGCGTCGGCACCGTCGACGGGCGGGCGGTGTGGTTCCCGACCTCGGCCGGGATGACGCCGGGCGACGGCAGCATGGCCGCGCTCGCGTGCGTGCCCGAGGCCGACCTGGTGGCCCTGCCCCCGGACGTCGACCCCGTCCGGCTGGCCGCGCTCGGCCTGTCCGCCGTCGCCGCCCACCGCGCGCTGACGAGCACGGGTGGCCTGACGGCCGGTGAGACCGTGATCGTGCTCGGCGCGGGCGGGGTGGTCGGCCAGGTCGCGGTGCAGCTCGCCCGCCTCGCCGGTGCCGCCCGGGTCGTGGCCGGGGCCCGCTCGGCGGCGGCGCAGGAGCGGGCGCGCTCGGCGGGTGCCGACGCCGTCGTCGCCCTGGACACCAACGACGTCGCCGAGCTGGGCGCCCGGTTCGCCGAGGCCGCGGGAGGCGCCGCCGACCTGGTGCTCGACCCGCTCTACGGCGTGCCGGCCGCCGCGGCGGCCCGGGCGCTGGGTCCCGGCGGGCGGCTGGTCAACCTCGGCGGCTCGGCCGGCGAGACCAGCCCGCTCGACTCGTCAACGCTGCGCAGCCGCTCGCTGCGAGTGCTCGGCTACACCAACAACGCCCTGACCCGCGAGGACCGGGCGGAGTCGATCACCCACCTCGCCGCCGCCCAGAGCCTGAGCGTCGCCCACGAGCGGGTGCCGCTCGACGAGGCGGCCGCGGCGTGGGAACGCCAGGCCGCGGGCGGCGCCGAGGGCCGGATCGTCCTCGTCGTCTGACGTCGCCCGAGCCGTGGAGCCACCCCGAAGTCGTCCACCCCTGGAGGAGCCCGTGTCGCTGCCGCTGCTGCCCACCTCGCTGGTCGGGAGCTACGCCCAACCCGAGTGGCTGATCGACCGGGCGAAGCTGGCCGGCCGCTTCCCGCCCCGCGTCCGCGCCCGCGAGCTCTGGCGGATCCCGCCGGAGCACCTCGCCGAGGCCCAGGACGACGCGACGCGGGTCGCGATCCGGGAGCAGGAGGAGGCCGGGCTGGACATCGTGACGGACGGCGAGATCCGGCGGGAGAGCTACTCGAACCACTTCGCTACGGCGCTCGAGGGCGTCGACGTCGACACCCCCGGCACCGCGCTGGACCGCAGCGGGCACCCCAACCCGGTGCCGCGGATCGTCGGGCCGATCGCCCGGCCGAAGCCCGTCCAGGTGGCGGACCTGCAGTTCCTGAAGGCGCACACCGACCGCACGGTGAAGATGACCGTGCCCGGGCCGTTCACCATGTCCCAGCAGGCGCAGAACGACCACTACCCGGACCTCGAGTCCGCGGCCATGGGGTACGCCGCCGCCGTGAACGCCGAGGTCGAGGACCTGTTCGCGGCCGGCGCCGACGTCGTGCAGATCGACGAGCCGTACCTGCAGGCCCGGCCCGAGGCGGCCCGCGCCTACGGGCTCGCCGCGCTGAACGCCGCGCTGGAGGGCGTCACCGGCACCACTGTCGTGCACCTCTGCTTCGGCTACGCCGCGATCATCCACGAGCGCCCGGAGGGCTACTCGTTCCTGCCCGAGCTGGCCGGCTGCACCGCCGACCAGATCTCGATCGAGACCGCGCAGTCCGGGCTGGACCTCGGGGTGCTCGCCGACCTCGCGGACAAGACGATCCTCCTCGGCGTGATCGACCTGTCCGACCACGCCGTGGAGAGCGTGGAGACGGTCGCGGCGCGGACCCGGCGCGCCTTCGACCGCCTCCCGCCCGAGCAGATCGTGATCGCCACGGACTGCGGCATGAAGTACCTGCCGCGCGACTCGGCCGCCGGGAAGATGCGGGCGATGGCGGGCGCCGCGGCCCTCCTGCGGGAGGAGCTCGCGTGATCCGGCGCGGGTCGGTCAGCCCAGCGAGTCCCGCCAGGCGATCCAGTCCTTGAGCAGCGAGAGGTCGTAGTCCGGGCCGCCGGCGCCGACGGTGAACAGCGAGACGCCCGCGTCGAGCAGGTCCTGCCCCGTCTCGGCGGGAGGCGTTCGTACGCCGCACGACCGCGTGATCTCCGCCGGGTCCCGGCCGATGTCGCGGCAGTGCCCGTCGAGCACCGCGCACTTGTGCCGCACGGTCTCGACGTCCCCGAAGCCGTGCCAGATCGCGGCGTGCTCGGCCGTGTAGCGCAGCGTCTTCTTCTCCCCGCCGCCGCCGATGAGGATCGGGATGTCGCGGGTCGGGGCCGGGTTGAGCTTCGACCAGCGGTCGCGGATCCGGGGTAGGGCCGCGCCGAGGTCGTCGAGCCGCCGGCCGGCCGTCTTGAAGTCGTAGCCGTACTCGGTGTAGTCCTTCTCGAACCAGCCGGAGCCGATGCCGAGGATGAGCCGGCCGTGGGAGATGTGGTCGACGGTCCGCGCCATGTCGGCGAGCAGCTCCGGGTTGCGATAGCTGTTGCAGGTCACGAGCGCGCCGATCTCGACCCGGGAGGTCGTCTCGGCCCAGGCGCCGAGCATGGTCCAGCACTCGAAGTGCTTGCCGTCGGGGTCGCCGTAGAGCGGGAAGAAGTGGTCCCAGTTGAAGACGACGTCGGCGCCGGCCTCCTCGGCGGCGAGCAGCGTGTCGCGGATGCGGCCGTAGTCGGCGTGCTGGGGCTGGAGCTGCAGCCCGATGCGGACGGGGGCGGTCATGACGCCATCGTGCTCCCGATCTCCGGGCCGGACATCCCGGGGCGATGAGTTCGGCGGGTAGGGGCGGTCCACCGCTCGTCGACCCCGAGGAGGCACACCGTGATCAGTGGCATCCACACCGTGGCGCTCACCGTGCGGGACCAGGACCGCGCGCTGGAGTTCTACGTCGGCGTGCTCGGCCTGGAGAAGCGGAGGGACGCCCCGTTCGGCGAGGGCCGGTGGATCGAGGTCGCCCCGGCCGGCTCGGCGACGTCGATCGCCCTGGTCGCGGGCGAGCCGGAGCCCGGCGGGCTGGGCACCGCGATCCGGCTCGCCAGCCCGGACGCCGACGCCGCCCACGCCGAGCTGCGGGGGCGCGGCGTCGACGTCGATGCCGAGGTGCTGCGGATGGGCGAGTACGCGCCGCCCATGTTCACCCTGCGCGACCCCGACGGGAACGTGCTCGTCGTGGTGGAGGTCACCCAGTAGCGGTCAGAGCTGACTGTTACTGTCCGGGCGTCCCCAGCGCAGAGGAGAAGCCCGTGACCGAGCAGGACGCTCTCGCCGGCCGCACGATCCTGATGTCCGGCGGCAGCCGCGGCATCGGGTTGGCCATCGCCGTCGCCGCCGGCCGGCACGGCGCCAACGTCGTCATCCTGGCCAAGACCGACCACCCGGACCCGAGGCTGCCCGGCACCGTGCACACCGCCGTGGCCGAGATCGAGCAGGCCGGCGGGCAGGCCCTGGCCGTGGTCGGCGACGTGCGCAAGGAGGAGGACGTCGAGCGCGCCGCCGCGCAGGCCGTCGGACGGTTCGGCGGGATCGACATCGTGGTCAACAACGCCTCGGCGCTGAACCTCACCGGCACCGAGGAGCTCAGCGTCAAGCGCTACGACCTGATGCAGCAGATCAACTCGCGCGGCACGTTCCTGCTGTTCAAGGCCGCGCTGCCGCACCTGCGCAAGTCCGACCGTCCCCGGGTGCTCACGCTGTCCCCGCCGGTCACGATGGCGCCGCACTGGCTCGGGAAGTTCCCGGCCTACGCGCTGTCCAAGTTCGGGATGACGATCCTGACGCTGGGCTGGGCGGCCGAGTTCGCCGAGGCCGGGATCGCCGCGAACTGCCTGTGGCCGGAGACGGCGATCAAGACCGCGGCGGTGCAGAACCTGCTCGGCGGCACCGACACCGTCGAGCGCGCGCGTGACCCGGAGATCATGGCCGACGCCGCCGTCGCCGTCCTGTCCCTGCCGCCGGAGCGCACCGGTGAGACCGTCATCGACGTGCAGATCCTGCGCGAGACCGGGGTCACCGACTTCACCCGCTACGGCGGCGGCGACGACCCCGAGCTCGACTTCTTCGTCGACGAGCTCAGCGCTCCGGCATCCGAGTAGGGCGTCCGAGCAGGGGCGTCTCAGTAGGGCGGGAGTACTTCGGCGGACGCGCCCGGCGAGCAGCCCTCCCGGTGACCATACTGACCGGGGACCCGGGCCCGGGCGCCCCCGCGGCGCTGGCTGCCCTCGGTGCCTGGCACCTGCTGTGGGCGGCGCTGGGTGTCGCGGTGCTCGCCGAGACCCGTACGGAGAGCGCGTGCCGGCCTGACGCTTGCCCGGGCCGGTCCCCCGGACGACACTGCTCCCGGTCGCGCCGCGGGCGCGGAGGGGGTGCGGGAGCGGTGCCGTCCGGGCTGGTGGGTCGCGACCGCGAGCTGACCGCGCTGACCGGCATGCTCGCGGCCGCGCTCGCCGGCGACCCCCGGCTCGTGCTCTGTGGCGGCGAGCTCGGTATCGGCCGGACCCGGCTCGTCACGGAGCTCGCGGGGCGTGCCGCGGCGGACGGCGTCCCGGTCGCGTGGGGTGCCGGCGCCGGACCCGACGCCGCGCCGCCGTTCCTGCCGTGGCGCCAGGTCCTGCATGGGCTCCCCGGTCCCGCTCGACCGGTCGACGGGCCCGATCTCACCCCGCTGACCGACGGCGCGTCGGCCGTCGAGGAGGACCGGTTCCGGCTGTTCGACGCGGTCCTCCGGGTGCTGCACACGGCGGCAGAGCCCGCCGGGCTCCTCGTCGTGCTCGACGACGTCCACCGGGCCGATCCCGCGTCCCTGCGGCTCCTGCACCACGTGGCCGCGCAGCTGCGCGGCGGCCGGCTGCTGCTCGTCGCCACGCACGACGACGCCGCCGGACCGCCGTCCCTGCCCCGCGGGCCGGCGGTCGAGCGCCTCGCGCTCCGCCGGCTCCCGCCGCAGGCCGTCGCGGCGCAGCTGGCGGGCGTCGTCGGGGCCGCGGTGCCCGCCGAGCAGGCCGAGCGGGTGCACGAGCTCAGTTCCGGCAATCCCCTCCTCATCGCCGAGCTGGGCCGCGACCTCGCCGAGGGCCGCCCGATCGGCGTCCCGGCCGGGGTGCGCGAGGCCGTCGGGCGGTGGCTGGGCCGACTCTCCCCTCGGTGCCGCCACGAGCTGCGCGTCGCGGCGGTGCTCGGCCCGTCCGTCGACCTCGTCGTCCTCGCCGCCGTCGTCGGCCGGCCCCTGCTGGAGTGCCTGGACCCGATCGACGAGGCGGCGGCCGCCGGCCTGCTCGAGCCGGCCGACACACCCGGCCGGTACCGGTTCGTCCACCCCCTCGTCCGGGACGCCGTCGAGGCCGGCCTCCCCGGCGGCGAGCGGGTCCGGCTGCACCGGGCCGCCGTCGACGCGATCCTGCGCCACGCCGGCGACCGGGTCGATCCCCACCTCGCGGACCTCGCCCGGCACTGGGCGGCCGCGGCCGTGGCAGGCGAGCGGGCCGAGGCGGCGGCGTGGATCGAGCGGGCGGCCGCCGCCGCCGTGCGCGCGCTCGCGTTCGAGGAGGGCGTCCGGCTCTACCGGCTCGCCCTCGACGTCGGCGACTCCGCGGTCGACGCCGGGGCGCGCCACCGCCTCCTGACCGGCCTGGCCGCGGCCCGGTTCCGCGCCGCGGATCCGGCCGGGGCGCTGGCGGCGGCCGGTGAGGCGGTCGCCGTGGCCCACGGACCGGACCGGGCCGGGCTGGTCGCCGACGCGGTGCTCACCCTGGGCTGCACCAACGAGCAGGGCCTCGACCGCACCGTGCGCGCCCTGTGCGAGGAGGCGCTCGCCGGACCCGTCGGGGGACCGCGCCGGGCCCGGCTGCTCGCCCTCCTCACCGAGACCGACATGTACCTCGAGGACGTCGCGCGGGCCGAGTCGGCCAGCCGGGAGGCGCTCGTCGCCGCCGAGGGCTGCGGGGACACGTCCGCGCTGGTGGCGGCGCTGCGGGCCAGGCAGCTGGCGCGCAGCGGGCCCGACGGCGTCGAGGAGCGGACCGTCCTGGCGCAGCGCCTGCTCGCCGCGACCACGGCGCGGGACGCGGCCCGGCTGTGGGCGCACCTGTGGCTCATCGAACGCGCTCGTCGAGCGCGGCGAGCTGTTCGACGCCGCCGCCGAGCTGGACCGGCTGGAGTGGGTCGCCGGGCGGTACGGCGGGGCGACCGCCCGGTGGCACGTGCTGAAGGTCAAGGCGATGCTGGCCCAGGCCCACGGCCGGCTCGCCGAGGCGGCCCGGCTGGGCGGGGAGGCCTTCGCCGCCGCCCCGGGGAACGGGACGGGCGGCGCCGTGGGATCGCGGCTCGCGCTGCTCACCGCCGTGGACCACCACGCCGGCACCGCGACCGCACTCGAGGCGCTCGCCGCGGCCGGTGGTCCCCTCGCGGCCGGCTCGGGCTACCGCATCACCTTCACCCTGGGTCCCGCGCTGATGCTCACGGACGCCGGGCGGCTCCCCGAGGCCGGCGCGCTGTACCGGTCGCTCGGCCCGCCCGCCCGCTGGCGGCCGGCCCCGTTCTTCCTGCTGACGGTCCTCGCGGCCGGCGTCGTCGTGGCGGGTGCACAGGGCGCGACCGCCGACGTCGCCGCCCTGCGCGGACTGCTGCTGCCCCACCGCGAGCGGCACGTCGGCTCCGGCGCGGGCGTCGCGAACTACTGCGGACCCGTCACGCTCCATCTGGGCTCGGCCGCCGCGCACCTCGGCGAGCTCGACACGGCCGTCGACGAGCTGCGGTCGGCGCTGGCGACCTGCCGCGCGAGCGGCGCCGCCGGGTACGCCGTGGAGGCGCAGACGGAGCTCGCGACCGTGCTCGCGCGCCGCGGACGCGTCGACGACCTGGCCGAGGCGGCGGCGCTGGTCGCCGAGGGGCGAACCGCGGCGGAGGGACTGGGCATGCCCGGGTTCGCGGCCCGGCTCGCCGCCCTCGGCGAGCGGCTGCGCCGCGCCCCGGCCGCCCTGCTGACCGCGCGCGAGCGGGAGGTCGCGGCGTGCGTCGCGCGCGGGATGAGCAACCCGCAGATCGCCGCAGCGCTCGTCGTCTCCGAGCGCACAGCGCAGAACCACGTCCAGCACATCCTCACCAAGCTCGGGTTCTCCCGCCGCAGCCAGATCGCGGTGTGGGCGGTGCACAACCTCGGCACCCGGACCTGAGTAGGCGGCGGAGTATTTCGGCGGACGCGGGGCCCGGACCCGCCCGCCTAGCGTCGACGCGTCCGGACGTCACGAGCCAGAGGAGGCCGCCATGGCGTTCGCCACCATCACCGCGATCCCGGCCGGGACGCTGGCCGGGTACCGGGAGATCGCCGCGCTCGTCGCCGGCGCCGGCCGACCGGACGGGTTGCTCGTGCAGGTCGCGGGCGAGTCCGAGCAGGGCCTGCAGATCGTGTCGGTCTGGGAGTCGGGCGTGCAGCACGACCGGTTCGTCGCGGAGCGGCTGCACCCGGCCCTGCGCCGGGCCGGCCTGTCCGCGGACCCGGGGCCGCGGCATGTGGAGTTCGAGGTGGGCGAGCTCGGCATCGCGGCGGCGCTCGCGCCGTCCGGCTCGTGAGCGCCGTCGCGGCCGTCCGCCCCGCAGGGGGTCGGGGCGGGCGGTCGCCGGTGCTGGTCGGCGCGGTGTGCGGGCTGGCCTGGGCCGCCGCGCTGCGCGCGGTCATGGTCGAGATCGCGGGCCCGGCGTCGGCGTTCGGGTGGGTCGGGACGTTCGAGGGGATCCTGCTCCCCGGTGCGGTCGCCGGGGGCCTGCTCGGGTGGGCCGAGCACCTGCGGCGCACCGGGCGCGGCCGGCGGTGGCTCGCCGCCGCACCACTGGTGTTCCTGCTCTTCACCCCGTGGGCCGTCGTGTCGGTGTTCGTCGACGGCCTGGGCGGGGGTGCCGTCGCGGTGCCCCTGTTCGGCATGGCCGGCGGCTACGCGCTGTCCGGGCGCGGCCCCCGTCCGGCCCGCTGGGCGGCCGGGGCCCTCGCCCTCCTGCCGGTCCCGGCGTGGCTGGTCGCGCTGGGGGTCGCCGGACTCGGGCCGGCACCGGGCAGCGCCCGCGCCGCGTGGACCGGCGTCCTGTTCCTGTCCCTGCTCGCGGTGCTCTCGCTCGCGTGCGCGATCCCGCTCCGCGGCCGTCCGGACCCGTCCCGGCCGGCGTGGCGGCTGGTGGTGGCCGGCGCGGTGTGCGGACTGGCGTGGGGCGCAGGGCTGCGCGGGTTCATGGCGGCCGCGGCAGGCCCGGCGTCGTCCGTCAGCTGCTCGGGACCTTCGGTGTGATCCTGCTACCCGCCACCGTCGTCGGGGGCCTGTTCGGCCTGGCCGAGCACCGGCGTCGCACGGGAGGGCAGGGCCGGTGGCGCCGGCTGGCGCTCGCGCCGCTGGTGTTCGCGATCGACCCGGCCGCGCTGATGCTGGTGCTGCCGGCGATGGCGGGCGGCTACGCGGTGTCCGGACGAGGGTCCCGCAGGGCCCGGTGGGCGACCGGGGCGGCCGCCCTCCTGCCCCTCCCGGCGTACGTGCTCGCGGTGGCCCTCCTCGACGACCTCCGCTCGCTCGCCACCCCGCGCGGCGCCTGGACCGCCGTCCTGCTCTTCTCCTGCTACGCGGTCCTGGTCGTCGCGTGCGCGATCCCGCACCGGCCGGTCGGGCCGGACGTCGGCGCCGCCGCGCCGGCCGTACCCGCCGGGGCGACGCCGACGGGCCCGGGCGAGCCGTCCTAGAACCCGATGGGCAGGCCCGCGTAGTTCTCGGCGAGGCCCATGCGGCCGGCCTCGCTGGCCGCGACCCAGCGCAGCTGGGAGAGCTGCAGCTGGGCGTCGAACGGGTCGCCGGACTGGTGCAGCATCGTCGTCATCCACCAGGAGAAGTGGGTGCAGCGCCAGACGCGGCGCAGGGCCGTGTCGGAGTAGGCGTCAGCCAGGGCCGGGTCCTTGTCGCGCAGCAGCGCGGCCAGCGCCGGGGCGAGCAGGGCGACGTCCGCGACGGCGAGGTTCAGCCCCTTCGCGCCGGTGGGCGGAACGATGTGGGCGGCGTCGCCGGCGAGGAAGAGCCGGCCGTGCCGCATCGGCTGTTGCACGAAGCTGCGCATCGGCAGCACGGACTTCTCCGTGACGGGGCCGGGGGTGAGCGTCCAGCCGTCCTGGCCGTGGCCGAGACGGGTGGCCAGGGCGTCCCAGATCCGGTCGTCGGACCACTCGTCGATGTCGGTGCCGTTCGGCACCTGCAGGTAGAGCCGGGAGACGTGCTCCGAACGCATGGAGTGCAGCGCGAAGCCGTCCGGGTGCCAGGCGTAGATCAGCTCGTCGGTCGACGGCGCGACGTCGGCGAGGATGCCCAGCCAGGAGTACGGGTAGACGCGCTCCCAGGTCTGCTTGACCGCGTCGGGCACGGCGGCGCGGGAGGGGCCGAAGGAGCCGTCGCAGCCCACGACCACGTCGGCGTCGAGGCGCTCGGCGGTGCCGTCGGGGCCGGTGAAGGTGACGTACGGCTGCTCGGTCTCCAGGTCGTGCACCGCGGTGTCGGTGACCTCGTAGCGGATCTCCTGGCCCGCGGCCCCGCGCGCCTTCCCGAGGTCCTTGGTCACCTCGGTCTGCCCGTAGACGGTGACGCTGCGCCCGACCAGGTCGACGAAGTCGAGGTGGTGGCGCTCGCCCGGCCATTGCAGGTAGATGCCGCGGTGCTCGTCGCCCTCCCGGGCGAGCCGCTCCCCCAGCCCCACCTCGTGCAGCAGCTGCACGGTGGAGTGCTCCAGGATCCCGGCGCGGATCCGGGCCTCGACGTACTCGCGGGAGCGGGTCTCGACGATCACGGACTCGACGCCCGCGCGGTCGAGCAGGTGGGACAGCAGGAGCCCGGCGGGGCCGGCGCCGACGATGGCGACCTGGGTGCGCATGGGAGGAGTGTGTCCGGCCGGCCGCCCCGCGCCTAGCCCGGGCTTTCACTGAGTGGAAGCGAGCGCCCGATACCGGCGGCAGCGACCTGCAGGGCCGCGACCAGCCGGGCCCGGCCGCGGCGCAGGTCGGGGACGACGAGCCCGAGCGCGGCCACGACCTCCCCGTCGGACCCGCGCCGGACCGGGACCGCGACGGAGCACGCGCCCGGGCTCATCTCCTCGACGGTCTGCGCGAACCCCTCGCGGTGCACCCGGCGCAGCTGCTCGCGCAGCCGGCCGGGCTGGGTGATCGTGAACGGCGTGACGCGCACGAGGTCGGCGAGCACGGCCCGCTGCACCTCGTCCGGGGCGAAGGCGAGCAGCACCTTGCCGACCCCGGTGGTGTGCAGCGGGAGCCGCCCGCCGACCCGGCTGACCACGGGCACGGTCGCGCGGCCGGAGAGGCGGTCGAGGTAGAGGACCTCGGTGCCCGCGCGCTCGGCGAGGTGCACGGTGGCGTGGGTGGCGGCGTAGAGGTCGTGCAGGAAGGGCGCGGCCACCTGCCGCAGCTCGGCCTGCACGGACGCGAGCAGCCCCAGGTCCCACACCCGCCGTCCGACGACGTACCGGTCGCCCCGCCGTTCCAGCCCGCCCAGCCCGACCAGCTCCCCCGCCAGCCGGTGCGCGGTCGCGAGCGGCAGCCCGGCCCGCTCCGCCAGCGCGGTCAGCGACAACGCCCGGTGCTCGGCGTCGAACGCCCCGAGCAGCGCGAACACCCGCGACGCCACGCTCGCCCCGGGGGTCGACAAGTTCCCCGCCACGCCCCTATCCTCCCACTGAGCGGAAAGCCGTCCCGACGAGTCGCGCCCCGGGCCCCGGGCCCCGCGAGTCGCGCTCCGAGCTTCCGCGAGTCGCGCTCCGAGCTCTCGCGAGTCGCGCTCTGGGCTCCCGCGAGTCGCGCTCTGGGCTCCCGCGAGTCGGGGGTTCCGGCAGCGCGGGTCGCCGACCGGGACAAGTCAGGCGACAAGACGTCGACAGGTCGGCTCAAGCGGGCTCCCGCCGTCAGCGCACCCCGAGGAGGAGAGCCACGACGACCGGGCCGAGCACCGCGACCCGGACGTCCACGGCGACAGTCAACCCGATCACCCCAGGACCGCTCGGATCGGGGACAGAAACAGTCGGTCGTGCCGGGAACGGCGGGCCCGCCGACTACCCTCGGGGCATGGCCGCACCGACCCCGCGTCGCACCCAGGGCGAGCGCCGGGCGAGCAGCCACGCGCTCATCCTCGACGCCGCCGTGCGCAGCCTGGTGGAGGACGGCTACTCCGGCGCCACGACGGTCACCATCCAGGAACGCGCCGGGGTCTCCCGCGGCCGGCTGCTGCACCACTTCCCCTCCCGCTCGGCGCTGCTCGTCGCCGCGGCCCAGCACCTGGCCGTCGAGCGGATCACCGCCATGGAGAGCTGGCCGCACGCCACGACCAGCGGCGCCGAGCGCATCGACCGGGCGGTGGAGCTGCTCTGGGAGACTTTCCGTCAGCCCTACTTCTGGGCCGCGATGGAGCTGTGGACGGCCGCGCGCACGGACGAGACCTTGCGCGCCGAGCTGCTGCCGGAGGAGCGTCGGCTGGGCCTGGCGATCCAGCACGTCGTGGCCGCGCTGTTCGGCCCGGTGCACTCCACCCACCCCGCGTTCGACGACGTCCGGGAGCTGCTGTTCACCAGCATGCGCGGCGTCGCGCTGACCTACGCGATCGACCCGCGGGACCCCACCACCGACCCGCACCTCGACCTGTGGAAGGGCACCGCCCGGCGGATGCTCGGCGACTGACGCGCCGGCGTGCGGCGCCGCACATCCCGGCATGCCGGCCCGGCCCACGGTGTTGACCTGGGCATGGACCCGCGCCCCCTCCGCTTCGCCGTGCTCGGTGACTCCCTCGCCTTCGGCACGGCGCCGCGCGTCCCGCGGACGCGCTGGGCCCCCGACTCACCGCCGCGCTCGAGGCCACCGGCCGGACCGTCGAGCTGCACGTCGTCGCCGTCCCCGGCGCCTGCTCGGCCGACCTCGCCGCGCAGGTGCGCCGGGCCGCGCCGTTCGGCGCCGATCTCGCCCTGATCGTCGTCGGGGCCAACGACCTGGCCCGGCTCGTCCCGCCTGACCGGGCCGCCGCAGCGCTCGGCGAGGCCGTGCGGCACCTGCGCAGGAACGGCACCACCGTCGTCGCCGCGACCGCGCCGGACCTGTCCTGGGTGCCGGGCGTGCCGCCGGCGCTGCGCGGGCTGGTGCAGGCCGCGAGCACGGAGCTGCAGCACCGCCAGGCCGCCGCCGCGGAGGCCGCGGGCGCCGTCGTCGCCGCGGTCGGGGCCGAGCTCGGCGAGGCGTTCGCCGCGGAGCCGGGCCTGTTCTCCGCGGACCGCTTCCACCCGTCGTCGGCCGGCTACGCGCGGATCGCCGCCACCCTCGGGCCGTACGTCCTCGACGCGGCCGAGCCCGAGGCCGCCTGAGGCCCCCTTGCGGTCGGGCGTGACCGTTAGGGTGCGCCGGGGACGTCACCGAGGAGGACCGATGGAGTTCACGGCGCTGACCGTCGAGCACGCCGACGGGGTCGCGCACCTGCGGCTCGACCGGCCCGCCCAGGCCAACGCGCTGAACCGCGCGCTGTGGTCGGAGCTGCGCGAGGCGGTCGACGCGCTCGACGCCGACCCGACCGTCCGCGTCGTCGTGCTGTCGGGGAACGGGAAGCACTTCTGCGCGGGCATCGACCTGGAGATGCTCGGCAGCCTCCGGGCCGGTGCCGGGGCGGACTGCGCGGGCCGGGCGTCGGAGGCCCTGCGCCGCACGATCCTCGACCTGCAGGACGTGATCACCAGCGTGGAGCGGTGCCGGGTGCCGGTGATCGCGGCCGTGCACGGCGCGTGCATCGGCGCCGGCATGGACCTGGCCACCGCCTGCGACCTGCGCTACGCGACCGAGGACGCGCGGTTCGTGGTGAAGGAGATCGACATGGCGGTGGTGGCGGACGTCGGCGTGCTGCAGCGGCTGCCCCGGATCGTCGGCGAGGGCGTCACCCGCGAGCTCGCCTACACCGGCCGGACCGTGAGCGGCGGCGAGGCGCTGAGCCTGCGGCTGGTCAACGGCGTGTTCCCCGACGCCGGGTCGCTCGGCGCCGGCGTCGCCGAGGTGGCCGCGTCGCTCGCCGCCAAGCCCCCGCTCGCGCTGCGCGGCACCAAGCACGCGATCACCTACGCGCGCGACCACACGGTGGCCGACGCGCTGGAGCAGGTCGCCACCTGGAACGCCGGCATGCTGATCTCGGCGGACCTCGACGAGGCCCTCGCCGCGGCCATGGAGCGACGCCCCGCCGTCTACCGCGACTGACCCATGAGCGAACGGCGCTCTCGCTCATCCCTAGTGAGCGAGAGCGCCGTCCGTTCAGTCGGATCAGAAGTGCACGTACTCGTACTCGAACGGCTGGCCGTTGATGCCGTTCGTCGGCGGCGCGATCCAGCCGGCGATCTTCCCGGGCTCGTAGACCGGGCGCATCAGGTTCTGCACGTGCGCCTTGTCGCCGGCGCTGGGCAGCCAGGAGTCCTCCTTGGCCTTCCACGCGTCCTCGCCGACGACCTCGCCCGACGGCGTGACGTAGTGCTCGGAGAACAGCCCGACGTGCCGGTTGAAGCCGACGTGCGGCAGGTAGAGCGACTCGTCGAAGCCGTTCTTGGCCAGGATCCGGTTCCAGCGCTTGAGGCCGGACTGGCAGTCCTTCACGTACTCGTTGCGCAGGTCGAGGTTGAGCGCCAGCAGCGCGGACACCTCGTCGGACACGATCCGGCCGTCCTTGACGGTGTCGATCGTGAACGCGTCCTCGGTGAGCCGGTGGTCGTCCTTGCGGCGCTCCTCCTGCCAGCGGCCCTTGAGGCCGGCGGTGAAGTAGTTCGCCGCGTTCGTGGACTGCTCGGAACCGAAGAGGTCGAGCGACACCGAGTAGTGGAAGTTGATGTACTTCTGGATCACGTCCAGCGGGATGCCGCCGTGCGGGGCGATGTCCTCGGTGTCGTGCTCGCGCATCAGCTCGCAGGTCCGCGTGACCACCCGGTCGACGCCGGTGGTGCCCACGAACATGTGGTGCGCCTCCTCCTTCAACATGAACTCGCAGGTGCGCGAGAGCGGGTCGAAGGCGGACTCCTTCAGCGTGCCGAGCTGGTACTTGCCGTCCCGGTCGGTGAAGTACGTGAACATGTAGAACGACAGCCAGTCCGGCGTCTCCTCGTTGAACGCCCCGAGGATGCGCGGGCTGTCCAGGTCGCCGGAGTTGCGCTGCAGCAGCGCCTCGGCCTCCTCCCGGCCGTTGCGGCCGAAGTAGGCGTGCAGCAGGTACACCATCGCCCAGAGGTGGCGGCCCTCCTCCACGTTGACCTGGAAGAGGTTGCGCAGGTCGTACAGGGACGGGGCGGTCTCGCCGAGCCGGCGCTGCTGCTCCACCGACGCCGGCTCGGTGTCGCCCTGGATCACGATCAGCCGCTGCAGGTCGGAACGGTACTCACCGGGCACCTGCTGCCAGACCGGCTCGCCCTTCTGCTCGCCGAACGCGATCCGCCGGTCGTCGCCGCGCTCGGCGAGGAACACGCCCCACCGGTACTCCTCCATCGCGACGTGGCCGAACTGCGCCCAGCCCTCCTTGCCGACGCTGACCGCCGTGCGCAGGTAGACGTCCTGCGTCGGGACCGCCGGGCCCATCGTCTTCCACCAGTTGAGGAAGTTGGGCTGCCAGGACTCCAGCGCCCGCTGCAGCTTGCGGTCGCTCGCGAGGTCGACGTTGTTGGGGATCTTCTCGCTGTAGTCGATGCTCATCTCACACCCGCTTGCGGTCGAAGTCGGCCTTGCGTCCCGTGCCGTAGCGGCGCAGCGCCCCCTCCGGGCCGGAGGCGTTGGGCCGCACGAAGATCCAGTTCTGCCAGGCGGTGAGCCGGCCGAAGATGCGCGTCTCCATGGTCTCGGGCCCGACGAACCGATGGTTGGCCTCCATGCCGGTCAGCGCGTCCGGGGACAGCGACGCCCGCTCCTCCAGCATGATCCGGATCTCGTCGTCCCAGTCGATGTCGTCCGGCGCGTCCGTGACCAGGCCCAGGTCGAACGCCTCGCGGGCCTCGATCCGCCGGTCGGTCTCCTGCCGCAGCTTCGCCACGTGGTCCGCGTCGCCCCAGAACCTGCTGGCGAGCCGGGAGATCCCGTTGCCCATCGGGAAGGCGCCGAAGTTGCTCGCCGAGAGCATGATCTGGGCCTCGTCACCCTGTTCGGAGTCGTCCTCGTCCAGCGTGCCGTCGAGCATGTACTGCCGGTCGCAGGCCAGCGCCAGCTCGAGCAGCGCACCGGCGAAGCAGGAGCCGGGTTCGATCAGCGCGACGAGCGACCGTGAGGTCACGTCCAGCCGCTTGAGCACCCGCTTGAAGTAGTGCCGGATCTCGTTGACCAGCCAGTCGTCCTTCGAGTGCGCGGCGATGAGCCGCTCGAAGGCCAGCGCGTCCTCGACGTCTCCCCTGGTCCGGAGGATCCAGGTGCCCAGCTCGAGCTCGTTGGACCGCAGCCGCAGGATCAGGTCGTCGAGCTCGCGGGTCATGGCCAGCGGCCAGAACGCCTCGCCGAGCTCGTGCACCCGCTCGAGCGACTCGGGCACCCCGCCGTCCGGCCCGAGGACGGTGATCTCCACCAGGCCGCGGGCGCGGTCGAACTCCGCCTTGACGTGCCGGTACGCGATCCCGTCCGCCGTCACGGCCGGCTCGAGCGGCGGCAGCGCGACACCCTTCGCGTCCGTGGGGCGGGACGACGCTGCGGCGGCCTCCCGCGCCCGCTCGGCCACCGTCTCGGCCCACACCCGCTTCGGGATCGCCTCGTCGACGAGCTTCCACTCCACGGCCTGCTTGCCGCGGATCCCCTCGGCGCGGGTGGCGAACACGTCCGCCCGGTCCTTGCGCACCCTCCGCTTGTCCGTGACCCGGGTCAGCCCGCCGGTGCCCGGGAGGACTCCGAGGAGCGGGACCTCGGGCAGCGAGACGGCCGAGGAGTTGTCGTCGATCAGCAGGATCGTCTCGCAGGCCAGGGCCAGCTCGTAGCCGCCGCCGGCCGCGGTGCCGTTGACCGCCGCGATCCAGGTCTGCCCGGAGTGCTCGGTGGCGTCCTCGATGCCGTTGCGCGTCTCGTTGGTGAACTTGCAGAAGTTCACCTTCCACGGGTGCGAGCTCTGCGCCAGCATCCGGATGTTCGCGCCCGCGCAGAAGTTCTTGTCCTTCGCGCTGGTCACGACCACCGCGCGCACGCCCGGGTGCTCGAACCGCAGCCGCTGCGTGGCGTCGTAGAGCTCGATGTCCACGCCCAGGTCGTACGAGTTCATCTTCAGCTCGTAGCCCGGCACGATGCCCTCCGTCTCGTCGACGTCGAGGGTCAGCGTGGCGACCTCGCCGTCGACCTCGAGCCGCCAGTGCCGGTACTCCGCCGGCGACGTCGCGAAGGAGACCTCCGGCTGCTCCTCGCCGGCCGGGTCGGACGCGTCGCTCATGCCGGGCCTCCTGTCGTCGTTGCCAGGTCGGGAAGGGATACCTCGTGCGATGGTACCGAACACTCTACAACGCTGAGGCTGAGCGTCAACGATATGTGGAACGTCCGATCGGCACCCCCGAGGACCCCCGCGGCCGGACATCACGGGACGAACCATGGCGTCGGGGACGGGCGGCGTGGACGTTCGCACCGGACGTGGTCGAATGGAGGCCGTGGGTGACGAGCGCACACGGACCGGGCCGGAACAGCTCCCGGCGCCGGAGGCCCTCCTCGCCGCGCCGGGGTACGTCGCGCGGCGGCTGCACAGCGCCTACACCGCGGCCTGGCAGCGGCACGTCGACCCGCTCCTCACCGGCCCGCAGTTCGCGGTGCTCACCGCGGTCGACGCGTACCCCGGGGCGGAGCAGGGGTCGCTGGCCCGGGCCGTCGCGCTCGACCGGTCGACGATGGCGAGCATCGTGCGCCGCCTCGAGGACCGCGGCCTGATCACCCGGGTCACGCCGCCCGAGGACGGGCGGAAGCGGCTGCTGCACCTCACGGAGGACGGCTCGACGACCCTGCACCAGGCCTACGACAAGGCCCGCGCGCTCGACAAGTTGCTGATGCGCGGGATCGAGAAGGACGACGAGTCCGCCCTCCTCACCCGGCTCAACGGCATCGCCGAACACTGGGAGTCCCTGGTCGAGGACTGATCCGCGAGGCGGCAGATCCGACAGCGCGAGTCGCGAGAACCGACAGCGCGAGTCGGGAGACCGACAGCGCGAGTCGGAGCGAGCTTGCCGTAGCGCCCGACTCGCGCTGCCACAGCTCCCAGCTCGCGCCGCCACAACTCCCTACTCGCGGGCCGGGCCCGGCCCACAGGGTGTTGCCGACCCGTATTTCTCGGTTTCTGACGCGTTACAGCTTGCGTCACCCCTTGCGTTCCGGGATCGTCAGTGTTCGGATTATCTCTGCCGGGCGGCGCACGCACCGCCCTGAGCTGCCGGATCACGGCGGCACCGGCAGGGACGGCGCACCGTCCAGAGTGGATCTAACCCGGGAGGGGCACGTGGCCAGCCAGTCGTTCACGGTCACCGTCGTCGGCGGCGGGCTCGGTGGGCTCACCACCGCGCTCGCACTGCGCCGGCGGGGGCTGCGCACGGTCGTCCTCGAGCAGGCGGCACAGCTCGGCGAGGTGGGCGCGGGCATCCAGACCGCGCCCAACGCCAGCCGCATCCTGTTCGGCCTGGGCCTGCGCAGGAAGATGGAGGCCATCCGGACCGCGCCCGCGGACCAGGTCCGCCGGCGCTGGAAGGACGGCAGCATCATCGCCTCGCTGCCGCTGGGCGAGCGGGTGGTGCGCGAGTACGGCGCCCCGTACTGGCACTACCACCGCGCCGACCTGCACCGGATCCTGCTCGACGCCTGCCTCGACCAGGACGGTCCGGGCCCGGTCACCGAGGTGCACACCGACTCGGCCGTCGCGGAGCTGGACCGGTCCGACCCGGCGCGCCCCGTGGCCGTCACGGCCGACGGCCGGCGCTTCCCCGGCGACGTCCTGATCGGCGCCGACGGCATCCGCTCGCGGGTCCGCGACGCCGCCGGCTTCGACGACACGCTCGTCTTCTCCGGGGAGATGTGCTACCGCGCGCTCATCCCCGGCGACAAGATCGCGGCCGATCCCGCGACCCGCTTCCTGCTGGACCGCTTCCACTCCACGATCTGGTACGGGCCCGAGCGGCACCTCGTGCACTACTTCGTGCGCGGCGGGGAATACCTGAACGTGGTCGCCGTCGTCCCGAACACGCTCGACACCACCGACGCCTGGACCCTGCCCGCGACCGCGGACGAGCTCGTCGAGGCCTTCCCCGGCTGGGACGACCGGGTCGCGGCGATGCTGTCCAAGGCCGAGGGGGACGCGTCGAAGTGGGCGCTCTTCCGCCGCCGCCGCGATCCCGTCTGGGTCGACGGCCGGGTCGCCCTGCTCGGCGACGCCTGCCACGCGATGCTGCCCTACCAGGCCCAGGGCGCGTCCCAGGCCATGGAGGACGCCGCCGTCCTGGCCGAGGAGCTCGGGGCCGTGACCCGCGACGGCATCGACGCGGCGCTGATCCGCTACGTCAACCGCCGGGCCACGCACGCCGGCATGGTCCAGGACGCCTCCCTCGAGAACATGCGCTTCTACCACCTGCCCGACGGCCCGGAGCAGCGCGAGCGCGACGCGCACCTGCAGGATTTCCGGGGCGAGTCCGACGTCTCCTACGACTGGTTGTGGGGCGGTTCGCCGCTGAACGACCCGGACACCGAGTCCCACTCCTACCCGTTCGCCCGCTGATCCCCACCCGACACACGGAGCACACATGCGTACCGGCGACCAGGTCGTGCAGTCCCTCCCCTGGAAGTGGGGGGTGCAGGGCAAGATCTTCGTCATCGGCGGTCTCGGGTACATGTTCGACGCCTGGGACGTCGCCCTGAACGGCTTCCTCACCCCGCTGCTCGGCACCGAGTTCGGGCTCTCGACGGGCCAGCGCGGCCTCGTCGCGACGGCCAACCTGGTCGGCATGGCGGTCGGCGCCATCGCCTGGGGCACGATCGCCGACCGGATGGGCCGCAAGAAGGCCTTCTCGATCACCCTGATGATCTTCGCGTTGTTCTCCGTGCTGGGCGCGCTGTCGCCGAGCTGGGAGATCTTCCTGGTGCTGCGGTTCCTGGCCGGCGTCGGCCTGGGCGGCTGCATCCCGGTGGACTACGCGATCGTCAGCGAGTTCTCCCCGATGAAGCAGCGCGGCCGGGTGCTGGCCGCGATGGACGGCTGGTGGCCGATCGGCACCACCTTCGCCGGCCTGACCGCCACCTTCCTGGTGCCGGTGGGCGGCAACTGGCGCTGGATGCTCGCGCTGATGGTCCTGCCCGCGCTCCTGCTGTTCTGGGTGCGCCGCGGGGTGCCGGAGTCGCCGCTGTACCTGGCCCGCACCGGCCGCGAGGCCGAGGCCCGCGCCGTGATCGACGACATGGTCCGCCGCACCGGCGCCACCCCCGAGCCGTACGTCATCCCGGCCGTCGTGCCGGAGGCCGCCGCGTCCCGCAAGAAGGGCATCTCGGCCGCGTTCGACCAGCTTCGCCTCGTGTGGGCCTACAACCCGAAGGTCACCGGGGTGGCCTGGGCCCTGTTCATCTCGGTCATGGTCGTCTACTACGCGGCGCTGTCCTGGATGCCGTCGATCCTGCGGGCCCAGGGCATGGGCGAGGTGGCGGCCTTCGGCTCCACGACCGTCATGAACGCCGTCGGCATCCTCGGCGTGATCACCTCCGTGCTGCTCGTCGAGGTGGTCGGCCGCAAGTGGGTGATCGGCGTCGCCGCCCCGCTCGCCGCGCTCGCGCTGCTGGTCTTCTCGCTGGTCCTCGGCTCGTCGACGGCCGCCATCGCGATGATCGCGGTGTTCGGCTTCTTCGCCCTCGTGGTCATCCCGGTCATGTACGCCTACGTCTCCGAGCTCTACCCGACCGAGCTGCGCGCCAGCGGCTTCGGCTGGGCCTCGTCGATGAGCCGGGCCGTCACCGGCTTCGTGCCGCTGATCTTCGGCAGCGTGCTCTGGCCGATCCTGGGCCTGCCGCTGACCTTCGCGCTGATGGCGGTCGTGGTGGTCGGCGCCGTGATCTACATGGCCGTCGGCGCGCCGGAGACCAAGGGCCGCGAGCTCGACCGCATCACGGGCTCCGAGGAGGTCACCGGGACCGAGGCGCCCGCTCCGTCCACGGGGGCCGTCCGGCCGTGAAGCCCGCCGCCTTCGAGTACCACCGCGCCCGCTCCGTGGCGGGCGCGGTGGGGCTCCTCACCGAGCTCGGCGACGACGCGAAGATCGTCGCCGGCGGCCAGAGCCTGGTCGCGATGATGAACTTCCGGCTGGCCCGCCCCGAGCACCTGGTCGACATCACGCACATCGACGGGCTCTCCGGGATCCGGCGGGAGGGCGACACCCTGCGGATCGGGGCGCTCACCACGCACCGCGCGGTCGAGAAGGCGGAACTCGGGGACTTCGGGGTGCTGTCGCGGGCGATGCGCTGGGTCGGCCATCTGCCGATCCGCACCCGCGGCACGGTGGGCGGCAGCATCGCGCACGCCGACGCCACCGCCGAGTGGTGCCTGCTCGCCGTCCTGCTCGACGCCCGGATCGTCGCCGAGGGCCCGGCGGGCCGCCGGGAGATCCCCGCCGGCGAGTTCTTCCTCGGCCCGTTCACCACCGCGCTGGAGCCCGACGAGCTGATCGTCGAGCTCGTGTTCCCCCGCCCGGCACCCCGGGCCGCGCTGACCGAGTACGCCGACCGCAAGGGCGACTTCGCCCTGGTCGCGGCCGCCGTCGACGTGGACGCGGGCCGGGTGGTGCTGGGCGGCGTCGGTCCCACCCCCGTGAGCGCGAACTTCCCCTCCGGCGGCACTTCGCCCTCACGACCCCCGGTGACCTGGGCCGACACGGCGGCGGAGATCGCCGCGTCCCTGGAGCTTCGGGACGAGCCCGGGATCAGCGCGCACTACCGGCGCGGACTGGTCCGCACGCTCGTCGAGCGCGCCTGCGAGGAGGCCTCCCGTGGTTGAACCCCACTTCCGGCGGGACGGCGCCTGGGTGGGCGCCTCCGTCCCGCGCCGCGAGGACCCGCGGCTGCTGGCCGGCCGCGGCCGGTTCGTCGACGACATCACCCTGCCCGGGATGCTGCACGCCCAGTTCGTCCGCAGCACCGAGGCGCACGCCGAGCTGCTCGCCGTCGACCTCGACGAGGTCCGCACGGTCCCCGGCGTGGTCGCCGCGTACACCGCGGACGACCTCGACCTGGGCGACATCACCGCGCTGCTCGACCGGCCGCCGCACGAGTTCGTGCCCACCGCCATGCCGGTGCTGGCCCGAGGCAAGGTGCGGTACGTCGGCGAGCCGATCGCGATCGTCGTCGCGAAGGACCCGTACGCGGCCGAGGACGGGGTCGAGGCGGCGGTCGTCGAGTACGCGCCGCTCCAGCCGGTCGTGAGCGACACGGCGGCGCTGGCGGAGGGCGCACCGCTGGTGCACGCCGAGGCCCCGCGCAACACCCTCGTCGACGTCTCGCTCTTCGCCACCGAGGGCATCGACGACGTGTTCGCCGAGGCCCACACCGTCGTCGAGGTCCGGACGAAGACCGGGCGGCAGAACGCGCTGCCGCTGGAGACCCGCGGGGTGGTCGCGGACTGGGACGACCGGGACGAGCAGCTGCGCGTGCAGACCTGCTCGCAGGTGCCCCACCAGGTGCGGACCGTGCTCGCGAAGTGCGTCGGGCTGGACGAGAAGCAGGTCCGCGTCACCGTGCCGGACATGGGCGGCGGGTTCGGGCAGAAGTGCGTGGTCGGGCGCGAGGAGATCGCCGCCGCGGCCGTCGCGCTGCGGCTGCGCAGACCCGTCAAGTGGATCGAGGACCGGCGCGACGCCCTGACCGCCGCCTTCCTCGCCCGCGAGCAGCGGTACGTCGTGCGCGCCGCCTTCTCCGCCGACGGCGAGATCCTCGGCCTGGACGCCGATGTCGTCTGCGACATGGGGGCCTACTCCTGCTACCCGTTCACGGCGGGCATCGAGCCGCTGATGGCCTCGGCCGAGATGCCGGGCGTCTACCGCGTGCCGGCCTACCGGGTGCGCGGCCGGGCCGTCACCACGAACAAGGCGCCGACCGCGCCCTACCGCGGGGTGAGCCGCCCGCAGTACGTCATGGTCGTCGAGCGGGTCTTCGAGAAGGCGGCCCGGGCGCTCGGGATGGACGCCGTGGAGCTGCGGCGGCGCAACCTGATCACCGTCTTCCCGTACAAGGGCGTCAACAACATCACCTACGACCCGGGCTCGTACCTCGAGTCGCTCGATCTGTGCGAGAAGACGCTGCGCGACGAGGGCTGGTTCTCTCGTCGGGACGACGAGAACGGCGGCGACAGGGTGATCGGGATCGGGTTCGCCTGCTTCTCGGAGCGGACCGGCTACGGCTCCGGCGCCTTCGCCCAGCGGAAGATGCAGGTCGTGCCGGGGTTCGACATCTCCGAGATCACGATGGACCTGAACGGCACCGTCTCCGTCACCACGGGCACGCTGTCCCACGGGCAGAGCCACGAGACCACGATGGCGCAGATCGTCGCCGACCGGCTCGGCATCGCCTACGACCGCGTGAAGATCGTCCAGGGCGACACGGACCGGATCACCTACGGATGGGGCTCCTTCGCCTCCCGGTCCATCACCATCGGCGGCAGCGCGGTCGCGGCCGCGTCGGTGAAGCTCGGCGACCAGCTCCGCGAGATCGCGGCGCACCTGCTCGCCGGGGATCCCGAGGCGGCGGTGCTGGAGGACGGCGGCGTACGCGTCGGGGACCGGTGGATGTCCTTCGCGGACATCGCGGACGTCGCGTACCTCAAGGCGCACCTGCTGCCCAAGGACGTCGGGCCGGGGCTGTCGGCCATCGCGAGCTTCGACGTCGGCGGCGACGGGACCTTCTCCAACGCGACGCACGGCTGCGTCGTCGAGCTGGACCCGGGCACCGGCGGCGTGGAGATCCTGCGGTACGTCTGCGTCGAGGACTGCGGGGTGGCGATCCATCCGCAGGTCGTCGAGGGGCAGGCACGCGGTGGGATCGCGCAGGGCATCGCGGGGGCGTTGTTCGAGGAGGTCCGGTACGACGACGGCGGCCAGCCGCTCGCGCCGAGCTTCATGGAGTACAAGGTCCCGACCGCGATGGAGATCCCGGACGTGCGCATCGAGCACCTCGAGACGCCGTGCGCGTTCACCGAGAACGGGGCCAAGGGCGCCGGCGAGGGCGGCACCATCGGCGCGCCAGCCGCGGTGCTGAACGCCGTCAACGACGCCCTGCGGCACACCGGCGTCGAGCTCGACGACACGCCGATCCCCCGCGAGTCGATCTTCCGCGCCCTGGAGGTGGCCCGATGATCCAGCTGGTCGAGCTCACGGTGAACGGCGAGCGGCACGAGCTCGCGATCGAGCCGCGCCGCACCCTGGTCGACGTCCTGCGGCACGACCTGGGCCTCACCGGCACCCACGTCGGCTGCGAGCACGGGATCTGCGGCGCGTGCACCGTCCTGGTCGACGGCGCGCCGGTGCGGGCCTGCCTGCTCTTCGCGGCACAGGTCGAAGGCGCGGAGATCCGGACCGTGGAGTCGCTGGCCGCTCCGGACGGCACGCTGAACGACCTGCAGCAGTGCTTCTCCGAGCACCACGGCCTGCAGTGCGGCTTCTGCACACCGGGGATGCTCATGCTGGCCGAGGGCTTCCTCGCCGAGGAACCGGAGCCGACGACGGAGGAGATCCGTGAGGTCGTCGCCTCGAACCTCTGTCGCTGCACGGGCTACCAGACGATCGTGGAGGCGATCGACGACTGCGCCTCCCGCCGCCGGGCGGCGTTCCAGCAGCAACTCGACGGGAGCAGGGTATGAGTCTGCACGGGTCCGAGACGGACGCGACCTACGACCGGGCCGGCTTCGGCGCGCCCGTGCGCCGCGGGGAGCGACCCGCGATCGTGGTCGTCGACCTGACGAAGGGGTTCACCGACCCGGCCTACCCGACCGGTGCGGACCTGACCGAGGTCGTCGCCGCGACGTCGCGGCTGGTCACGGCGGCGGCGGCCGCGGAGGTCCCGGTCGTCTACACGACCATCGGGTACACGCCCGCCGAGCTGGACACCGTCGTCTGGCTGGACAAGGCGCCCGGCATGCGCGCCCTCGCCGTCGGTTCCGAGGCGGTGGAGATCGACGACCGCCTGCCCTGCTCGGACGCCGATCACCTCATCATGAAGAAGGGCGCGTCGGCGTTCTTCGGGACCGGGCTGGCGGCGCTGCTGGCGTCGGTGAAGGCCGACACCGTGATCGTGTGCGGCGCCACGACCAGCGGGTGCGTGCGCGCCACGGCGGTCGACGCGCTGCAGAGCGGCTACCCCGTGCTGGTGCCGCGGGAGTGCGTGGGCGACCGGGCCTCCGGGCCGGCCGAGGCCAACCTGTTCGACATCCAGGCCAAGTACGGCGACGTCATCTCGCTCGACGACGCCCTGGCCTACGTGGGAGGACTCAAGTGACACGCCCCGACGTCCGCACTGTGCGGCAGGACGCCCTGGCCGATCTGGCGGACGTCCCCGCGACGTCCCGGTGGGTGCGCAACGGATCCGTCCGGCTGCACCTGCTCGACTACGGCGGGTCCGGGGTGCCGCTGGTCATCGTCCCGGGGATCACCAGCCCGGCGATCACGATGGACTTCGTGGCGCGGACACTCGTCGACGTGGGCCGGCCCGTCGTGGTCGACGTCCGGGGGCGCGGGCTGTCGGACTCCGGGGACTCGTACACGCTCGGGGACTACGCGGGCGACGCCCTGGCCGTCCTCGACCTGTTCGACGACCCGGTCCTGATCGGGCACTCGATGGGCGCCCGGATCGCGGCCGCGACGGCGGTGCGCCGGCCGCTGCGGGGCACGGTCCTGGTGGACCCCCCGATGAGCGGGCCCGGTCGCGGCCCCTACCCGACCACGCTCGAGGCGTTCCTCGGCCAGCTCGACGAGGCCGTCCGGGGGACGGACGCCGACGAGGTGGCCCGCTCGTGGCCGCGGTGGCCGCGGCGGGAGCAGGAGCTGCGGGCGCGGTGGCTGTCCAGCTGCGACCGCGAGGCGATCGTCGCGACGCATCAGGGCTTCGAGACCGAGGACTTCTTCGACGTCTGGCCGTCCGTCCCCGCCCCGACCACCCTGCTCTACGGCGCCGACTCCCCCGTGGTCACGGCGGACGGGGCGGAGGAGGCGGCGAAGGCCAACCCCGGTGCCTCGCTGGTGGAGATCCCGGACGCGGGGCACATGGTGTTCTGGGACAACCCGTCGGGGTCCCTCGCCCTCCTCCGCGACGCCCTCCACCCCCTCACCTGCTGACCCCGCGAGTCGCGCCCTGAGCTTCCGCGAGTCGCGCCCTGGGCTTCCGCGAGTCGCGCTGTGGGCTTCCGCGAGTCGCGTAGGCCGTGTGCGAATACGGGATGCGGCTCGCGAGGCCGGGCGCCTAGCGTGACCACGCCCTGCTCCCCGAGAACCCGGACCGCACGATGACCACCGACACCCGCATCCGCCGCGCCCTGGCCAACTGCTCGAAGGGCGAGGCCGCCCGGCTGGCACTGCCTCCCGATGTTCGTGACCTCGACCTCGACGTGCTCGACGACGTCGTCGGCTTCCGGGACGCGAAGGCGCCGGACCGCGCGGTGCTGCTGGTCCCGGGCGCCGACGAGCCGGTCGCGATCCTGCTCCGCGCCGCGTCGAACGCCGTCGGCGCCACCGCGATGTGCGCCCTCTGCCGCACCACCCACAGCGCGGGCGGCACGACCCTGTTCACCGCCGCCCGCCGCGGCAGCAGGGGCCGCGACGGCAACACGGTCGGGACCTACGTGTGCGCCGACCTCGGCTGCCGCCACCACGTGTGCGTCGAGAAGGCGACGGCGGCGCTGCGCCCCGCGCCGGGCATGACCGTCGACGAGCGCCGCGCCGGCCTGCGCGAGCGCGCCGCGGCGTTCGTCGGCGAGGTCGTGCGGTGAGCGCTCCGGTCATTGAGCGGGAGCTCAGGGTCGGCTGATCATGCCGCCGGAGCCCCGAGCTCCTGATGATCATGCGGTGAACGGGTAGGTCGCGATCGGGTTCCACGGGCCGCCGCGATAGCGCCACAGCCCGAGTGCGACGACGGCGGTGGGCTCGGGCGCCTGGTCGGACAGCGCGGCGTGGAGGGCCCGCGCCTGCTCCGGGGCGACCTTGTTCTGGACGGTCACGTGCAGCTCCCGCTTGCCGCGGTCCTGCCTGGTCAACGCCGTGTCGAACCTCCCGGCGAGGTCGGCGCGCAGGGCGAGCAGGTCCGGTGAGTCGATCCGGAACGCGACTCCCCGGCCGAGCAGCCGAGCCTCACCTACGACGGCCTTCGGCGGCTCGCGCCGTGCAGCCTCTGCCAGGACCGCCGCGACCTCGGCCTCCTGTTCGCCGGGCAGCGCGTGGAAGAGCGTGACATGAGCGTCGAGATGGTTCCGCTCGGACGGGAAGTGCCGGCGCCGCAGCGCGTCGAGCCGGGACTGCGCGGGCTCGTCCAGCACGGCCGTGACGACGAGCGGGTCCACGTCTCCACCCTGCCCGCTCCTCCGCCGGTACGCGCGTCGGCCGCATCGACGCGTACGCTCGGTGCATCTCGGTGACCTGAACTGCCGACTCGCGCTACCAGAACTGCCGACTCGCGGAACCCACAGCCCGACTCGCGGGAACCCACAGCCCGACTCGCGCAAGCCCACAGCGCGACTCGCGGGGTCACAGCCCTCCACCCCCGGTTCGAGGTCCGAGGTCCCACCGCAGGCGGACGCCCGCGGGCTCGGCCGTGCCCAGCGTCGGCGGCATGCTTCGAGGACCGGTGCGCCGGGCCGATCTCGTGCTCGGGATCGCGGCACCGATCGTGACCTACCGGTGCTCACCGCACTCGGTGCGGCCGACCGCCCTGGCGTGGGGCGCCCTGTTCCCGCTGGCCGGGGTGCTGCTCGGGATCGTCCGGGAGCGGCGGGTCGACGTGCTGGCGGCCCTCTCGCTCGGTGCGATCGCCGTGAGCCTGGCTGGCGGCCTGCTCCTGCACAGTGCGACGTTCCTGCTGGTCAAGGAGTCACTCGTGACGCGTGTGATCGGGCTGGGGTTCCTCGGCTCGGTCCTCGCGCGCCATCCCCTGCCCGTCGTGCTGCTGCGCGGCCGGCCGGGCGCGGCGGAGGCCATCGAGGCCCGAAGGCGGATCCGGGGTTCCGTCGGGCGCTGCGGGGGATCACGATCGTGTGGGGGTGCGCGCTGCTCGCCGAGGCGGGCCTGCGCGTCGTCCTGGCCCTGTTCGTGCCACCGGGGGTGCTGATGGTCGTCTCGCCGCTGCTCGCGGCCGCCGTGCTCGGCCCGGTCGCGCTGTGGACCGCCCGTCGCCGCGCCGCCCTGCGCCGCACACCGGTCCCCGTTCCCGCCTGACGACCCACCCGAGGAGGACCGATGACCACCACGATCCCGCAGCTCCCCTTCGACCGGCCCGGGGTGCTGGACATCGCGCCGCTCTACGCCGAGCTGCGCGAGCGCACCCCGATCTGCGCGGTGCGCACCGCGACCGGTGACCCGGCGTGGCTGGTCACCGGGCACGCCGAGTGCCGGGCGCTGTTCGCCGACCCGCGCCTGGGCCGCTCGCACCCCGAGCCCGAGCGCGCCTCCCGGGTGTCCGGCTCCGCGATCCTGGGCGGGCCGATGATGGGCGATCCGGAGACCGAGCGCGAGCAGCACGCGGTGATGCGCAAGCTCCTGACCCCGGCCTTCTCCGCCCGTCGGATGCTGCGGCTCCGCGAGCACGTCGATGAGCTGGTCGCCCGCTCGCTCGACGGGCTGGCCGCCGCAGGCCCACCCGCCGACCTGCACGAGCACCTGGCCCTGCCGGTGCCGATCCTCGTCATCTGCGAGCTGCTCGGCGTCCCGTACGAGGACCGGACCCGGTTCCGCGCCTGGTCGGAGGGCGCCGGCCGGCTCGACGACCGCGAGGCGGCCCAGCAGTCCCTGCAGGCGCTGGTCGGGTACGTCCACGGACTGGTCGCGCGCAAGCGCGAGGAGCCGGGCGAGGACGTGCTCAGCGACCTCGCCGCCTCCGGCCCGGAGCACGACTGGCAGAGCGCCGCCCTGGCCGCGGCCCTGCTCTTCGCCGGGCACGAGACCACGGTGACCCGCATCGACGTCGGCACGGTGCTGCTGTTGCAGCACCCGGAGCACTGGGCCGCGCTGGCCGCCGATCCCGCGCGGGTGCCGGACACCGTCGAGGAGATCCTCCGGCTCGCGGCGCCCGGCGGCAGCGGGCTGCCCCGCTACGCGCACGCCGACGTCGAGATCGGCGGCGTGACGATCCGGACGGGCGACTGTGTGGTGCTCGCCCCGGCCGCCGCCAACCGCGACCCGGACGCCTTCGCCGACCCCGAGCGCTTCGCCCCGGGCCGGGAGGACGCCCGGGCCCACCTCACCTTCGGCCACGGCCCGCGCTACTGCATCGGCGGTAGCCTCGCCCGCGTCGAGCTGCAGGCCGTGTTCACCGCGCTCCCGGCCCGTTTCCCCGGCCTGCGCCTGGACCGCCCGGTCGAGGCCCTGCCGTTGCGGGCCGACCTGCTCACCGGGGGCCTCGACGCCCTGCCGGTCACCTGGTGACGGGACCGGACCCCGTCCGCCCAGGTCATCCGAGGTCGTGAGCGGCAACTGCCCGTAAAAGGGCAGTTGCGGTCACTGGGACAGGAGGCGGCCCGCGTTCGGGACCTGAGGCGGAAGGCCCAGCTCCTGGAGGATGCGGTACGTCGTCGCGGTGGCGGCGGAGAGGACCGGGATGCCGATCTCGTCCTCGACGGGCTGGATCGCGGGCAGCGAGGGCATCTGCACGCAGCAGCTGAGCACCAGTGCCTCGGCCCGCGACAGGTCGAGCTCGGTGTGGTGCTTGCGCAGGTCGGCCGGGTCGAGCCGGGCGACGGCGAGGTTGTCCGGCACCTCCAGCGACAGCGAGTCGACGACCTCGACCCCGGCCGCCTCGAGGTACTCGATCACGGCCTGGGTCAGCGGCTTCATGTACGGCGTGATGATCGCGACCCGGGTGACCCCCAGGGCGGCGATGCCGTCGAGCAGCGCCCCGGCCGAGGAGATCACCGGGGCCTGGGCGCCCTCGGCCCGCAGCGCCGCGGTGATGGAGTCCTCGGCGGTGCAGTGGTAGCCGGGTCCCTGCGCCATGATCGCGACCAGGCAGGCGGTGGCGACGACGTCCGGGCGGGCGTCCGCGAGCTCCGTCGCGGCCCGCTCCGCCTGGGCGTTCATCGCGCGCAGCTGCTCGGGGGTGACGTGCTGCATCCGGGCCCGCGCGGAGTGGAAGACGAACCGGTTGGCCGGGTCGACCTCCTCGCGGGCGCGCAGCATCCGCGGCAGCTCCGTCTCCATCGTCAGGTTGGAGCTCGGGACGATCATCCCGACGTGGTGATCCCTGCTCATCGCCCGAGTCATCGCTTGGCCGCCGGGCGCATCTCCGGGACGGTGAGCTCACCGGCGTCGACGATCAGCTCGTCGTCGAGGTAGAGGCTGTTGCCGCGCATCGGGATGTCGAAATGACACGCGGTGTCGTTCGG